>CAMJNS010000050.1 GCA_946407375.1 uncultured bacterium | reverse complement strand
TGATTGTATCGAATCATCAGGAACACTAAAGCTAAAACCAGATATAGCCTCTGTTCCTCCTTTTTTAGGCTATGAATGTTTGGCTGCTATGCCAGGTAATCTTAGTATAAAAAACTTTTCAATAAATAAAATATCTATTTATCCCTGTGGTAATAAAGATTTAGAAATCATATCTAATGTTTTTGAATTAAAAGCTACTCAAAAGAAAGATATTCTTGATGTTTCATCTGATCTTATCCTTAAGTGGAAAAATAAATTATTGGCAAAAGCTAATTATAAAGGCAACTTTGAAACGAACAAGACAAAGTTGAATGGTAATCTGACTTTAGATGTTGCTAAACAGCTTATTGTTTCTGAAGTCTCTTTGGCAAAAGGGAGAAAAGGATTGGAAGTGAGTGGTTATGTTGCTTCCGATACTTTGATAGATTTACAGCCTTTATCTCAATGGTTAGGTTATTTTTGGCAATTTGATTATCCATATTCAATTAGCGGAAAGCTTTTTTGTCAAGGTTCTTGGCTTTATAATTCAGAAGTAGGTTTTCTAGGTAATTTAAGGGGAAAATATGAGAAACTTGATATTTCTGTGATTGGGTTGTTTATTAGCTTATTAGAACTGAACGGTGATTGGAACCTATTTGATGGTAACCTGACTCTATCTGATAATGGTAGTAAATTTATTGGTTGCCCTGCTTCTTTGAATGGAAAAGTTGAAGCCATAACTACAGCTAATAGAAAATCTAATCTCTCTTTCATTGCTAATTCTCTCCCCTTAGATAAGATTACATCATCATTGCCTTGGATGATTAAATACTCTAATGGAATTCCTGATTTAGATGGAATAGCAACTATAAGTGTAAATATTTTAGGTAACAGGCCTATGGTCAATGCCAAAGCAGAATTATTAAACCTCTCTCAAATTTCTAATAATAATCCTCTTGTTAAAATAAATGGTAAAGCTTCATTTGCTTTGCCAGAAGTTGGTAGCGGCACTATAAATGCAAATTTTGTTGCTAATTCTAATAATGGATTGCCTAATTTTTTCAGAAAATTTAATAGAAATTTTTATGCTATTGAAAATAAAAATGCTGTTGATACTAGCTTTAATTATAATATAAATGGCACATTAGAAGAAAACATAATGTTAAAAGGTTCTCTTAAAATAAATAATAGAGATTTTGAAACAAATGGAAGCTTGGTAGATGATAAATTCAATATAGAAATCACTACTGATGAAAAAAGAATCTACAACTTGCAGGCTGCGGATTCTATTGATTTGCTTCTTATGCGTTAAAAAATTAGTATCTTATCTAAAAAACAAAAACCATCGATTTTATCGATGGTTTTTGTTTTTTAATTCTTAGCTGTTAAGCTGTCTTACCTTGGTTTCAACTTGATTTAAGTTTACGCCCTGGTTTTGTAAGAAGTTTTCAAACCAAGCCGTATTTACACCATAAGATTTTAGTTCATTTCTGTATTCAATAATTAATTGTTCTAACTCAATCATATCGGCTACACGTAATTTTGTAGAATTAGTATTCTGCATAGCTTTAAGATTATTTAGAGCATTATTTATTGCACTTGCAAATTCATATCTTGTTATGTTGTCTGAAAATGTAAATGGATAAGCATTAAGTAAACCTTTATTGGTAATATGTTTAACAGATTTAAATGACCAGTGCTTAGAAGGAACATAGGTGAAAGATGAAGTTGAAGTATTCGAAACCATACTTTTCTGAACCCCAGAACTTGAGGTTTGAGCAGCATTGGATTTCACTTTGCTATCTACAAGAGGAATGTAGAACGCAGAATCTGCTTCAGCTGTCTTGGCTACTGTTGGCATATATTGATTTCTAGTATCTGAGGTTGTTGAGAAAGTCCAAGAGAATCTCTGGGCTAACTGTTCTCCAGATTTGCTAAGAATCTTATCACTGACAATAACTTTATGTTCTGTCTTTGCTTCAAGAGGTCTTGATGGTTCAAATATTGCTCTGTTATTTCTCTTATCGTAAGTTACTTTACCATCAACTCTAGTTTGATTGGCAAAAACAGAGATATTTATGTTGTTAACAGTCTTTGGATCACAGGGTTCTGAGAAATGAACTGCAATTTTAGACTTTCTGGCAATATTGTCTGAATTCAAACCAGGATATATAGAAGCTACTTTAAATGAACTAAGAGCTTTAGCATCTGCTTTTGCAGAGGTAATAACAGTCTTGTCAGCTCCTGACATATATGGATTACTGCTTTGAGAGAAAGGATTACTTTGAGATTGAGAATATGCATTATTTTGATTAAAGTTCTGCTGATAAGAATTATTCAAACTAGCCTGAGCTCTAACATTTGCATTGTCGTTATCAAAACTTTCTAATTCTCTTGCTTCTCTCTGTGGAGTAGCTTTAGAAGCTACTGTTTGAACTGGCATATTCGGCATTGATGGAGCTACTGAAGGAGTAATTGTAGCGAACATAGAATTAATACCATTTTTGATTGGACGTCCATATAAGTCTGTGATTCCCTGTGTTACTACGATTCTATAGTTCTTTTCTGCATCTAACAAGCCAATTGGTGTGAGTGTTGCTTGTTTATGACCCTTGAAATAATGAATCTTTGCTGGAACAGGACCAAAATCATCTTCAAGTCTAAAAGTAAACTCATTCAAAGTTTCAGCTTTTATTTCATCACTAAAACTGATTGTAATAGGCTGAGTAAGATTAGAAACTTTAGCACCATTCTGTGGAGCAAGACCTGTTAATTGAACTTGTTCTGCTACTGGTGCTTGCTGTTGTTGTAACGAAGCTTGTGCTCTTGCAACTTGAAGCTGATTCATTGAGTAGTTACTCATATTTGGAGTAAATGCGTTATTTGATTGAGTTGCAAATGGGTTTTCTATGTTAGATTGAATTGCTTGTGCAGAAGAATTTAAGTTCTGTGAAGCATTCTGCATTGCATACTGAGAAGTCTGGGCAGCATTCTGCATATTTGATTGTAAATTCTGTTGCATATTTGCAAAGTTTTGATTTGCATTTTGCTGATATCCATTAAAGGCTTGGTTTATGTTTTGCTGACCTTCATGGTATAAGGTTTGACCTTGACCATAGAAATTTTGTGCCTGTGCTACAGAATTGTTAATTTGGTTAGCTGCTGCAACTGCTTTTGGTGCAGGTCTTTCTTCTAATTCGTATTTGCTTACTGCTGCTACACTATTGTTGTCTGCTAGTTTAAATGGAATTAGAGTTTTCTTTGCTAACTTTTTCCCAGTAGTTGAAGCTATAGTTTTTTCAATAGTAATAGCATAAGAAGCATTGGCTTTTAATGCATTTCTTGGACTAACAGTTATTGTCTTCATATCTTTCGACAATTTGTAGTCTATTCCTACCGGTCTGTTGTTTTCATAAAGTTGAACTGGAGCTGTTTTTAAAGAAGCTACATCTAGTGGTTCAGAAAAACTTACTTCCATTGGAGCATCAGAACGAATAGTTCCTACACCCATACTTGCATTTGTTAAAACTAAATTCTTTACGTTTTGGTTTTGATTGTTATTGCTATTGTTTGAAGGAGTATTTGCTTTAGAGATGTTTTGTGAAGCATTGGATGCTTCACCTAAAGATGCTGTCTGAAAACTCCAGACTTTTTCCGAAGTTCTTCCCAACCCATCATAAAATGAAACCTGTGCTGTATAGGTCTGACCTTGTGATAATGGCTGGCTAGCTTTAAACATTATCTGATGTGCTGCTGGATTATAGAACAGCTCTCCATTTACTGGTTCTGTTCCATTAAATAGATTAAAGCTTACATTCTGATAAAATGACTGATTCAATGCTCCGCCAAATTCAACCGTTAAAGGTGTTTCTGGTGAGATTCCTGTAGCCATATTTTCTGGAAAATGATTAACAACATTAATAGCTGTTGTTTCTTGAATGTAATTGCCATTGCTAATTGCTGCATTAACTGGCGAATAGTGGCAAACGGCCGCGATTAAGGCACAAAGTATAGCCGTTCTTGTCCAACGTTTCATAGTTTACCTCCTAAAGCTTATACTCTTCAATCTTAATAATCGGCTGTTAGGTTATTAATATTAAATTATTTTTTTATGGATTGTCTTGAGGATAAAAATATCTCTAAAAGAATGGTTAAAATACAGATTAGTAACTAATTAGATTAGGTTTCCAATTATAGCAAAATTGATTAATTCGCATTTATTTTTTAATTATGTTATACTTCTAAAATAAAGTTTGAAAAATAGGAGTGACAAACCCTATGGGTCGCTTTTTTGGTACAGATGGTGTCCGTGGTCTTGCTAACCGTTTCCCATTAGATGGAAATACTGCTTACAGAATTGCTCAACTTGCTGCAAAACATCTGCTAGCAAACCACAAGAAACAGGGTCGACCATTTTTTGTTGCAAAAGATACTAGACGTTCTGGTGATTTGTTGGAACACGCAGTTGCTGCCGGGGCTGCTTCTATGGGTGCTGAAGTTAGGCTATTAGGTGTTATACCTACACCAGCATTGGCTTTTATTACAAAAGAACTGCAAGGTATGGGTGCGATTATGATTAGTGCTTCCCATAACCCTTTTCAAGATAATGGCATAAAAGTTTTCGGTCCCGATGGTTACAAAATCAGTGATTACATCGAAGAAGCTATTGAAAAAGATCTTATTGGCAATGTTAGAAGCGATATGCCAACTGGTGAAGGTGTTGGAATAATCAATACTGATACAAATTCTGTTAAGTTTTGGTTGAATCATCTCGCAAAAGTTGCTGGGGAAAATACTTCTCAACGTAGAATGAAAATAGCTCTGGATTGTGCTAATGGTGCACTTTCTAACTGGGCTCCTAAATTTTTTGCTGATCTAGGATATTCTGTTGATGCAATAGGAGTAAATCCTGATGGCATTAACATAAATAAGGGTGTTGGTTCTACTTGCATTAACTCATTGGTATCTATGATGAAGAAAGAGCGTTTCGATATAGGTTTCGCTTTTGACGGAGATGCTGATAGACTTATTGCAGTATCTACTGATGGAGAAGTAGTAGACGGTGATTTTATACTTGCTATAACTGCAAAATTCCTAAAAGATAGAGGCAAATTACCTGGTAATACTTTAGTAACAACAGTTATGGCAAATCTAGGTCTTGATCTTGCAATGAGAAAACAAGATATAAAGATTCTTAAAACCAAAGTTGGCGACAGATTCGTTCTTGAAGAAATGTTAAAGGGTGGTTATGTTGTTGGTGGTGAACAAAGTGGTCATATAATTCTTACTGATTACTCTACTACTGGCGATGGATTGTTAACTGCGTGCAATCTTCTTCGAATAATGAGAGAAACTGGTTCTACTCTTAAGGAATTAAGCTCTGTAATGTATAAGCTTCCTCAAGTGTTAGTAAATATTAAGGTTAAAAACAAAGATTTCGCTTCAGTTCCTGAAATAAATGATAGTATAAAAGAAGCTGATTCAAAACTTTCTGGACGTGGACGTATCCTTGTTAGACCTTCTGGCACTGAAAATCTTATTAGAGTTATGGCTGAAGGTCCAGATGAATCTGAAATCAAAACTCTTGTGGAAGGAATAGCCAAGAAAGTTGCTAGTCATCTTTGTTAATTTTTAATTTATGAAACAACTTTGTCTTAGTAAAAATTTTATACTGTTTTTCTGCTTTCTTCTTGTATTACAGTCCTGGGGCTGTTGCAGGAAGAAGGAAGAAAAGCCTGTAAAAAGGGTTCAAAAGACTGAAGTTAAAGATACCGATGATTATAAAGATTTGTCTATTCCTGATGAATCTTCTAAAATTCTTGATAAGACTGGTTTGAGTTATTCAATAGATAGGACTCCCGCTCCAAGAGCTCCTACATTTACTTATTTTTCTGATTTTGAAAGAAAATATGTTGAAGGTATTAAATATCTCGAAGCTGGTTCTGATGCAGATTTATCTAGGGCTATGAAAATCTTCGAAGATATGCTTAATGAGTATCCAATGGGCGAAGAAGCTAGTATAGCTACACTCTGTATCGCAGAAACCTATTTCCGACAAAGAAACAACGAAGCCGCATTAAAATTATATAGAGAGATTGTAACAAAATTCCCTGGAACCCAAGCTGCTCAAAATGCTGCTGAAGGTATAAAATATTTAGAAAGTTTTGCTAAGCATGAAGCTAGCTTTGTTCCTCCTGATGTTGAAGATAAAAAAAGGAGAAGACGATGAGCTTAATTAATAAAAGAAGTTTATCTAGAAAAGCTATTACTTTTGTTGAAATTCTCATCGCTATTTTTATTATTGGAGTTGGGATAATACCTGTTTTATCTTTATTTCTTAAAGGTACAAGAACCGTAGAAACAGGTGGTAATATATTCCAGGTTGCTGTTGCAGCACAAAACATTATGGATACTGCAAGAAGTGACTCTTATATTTGGCGTCAAGAAATACCTTTAGATTTCCCTATTAATGCAAATAGAGAAAGAGGCCTATATTTACCATTAGATTTAGTTAAAAAATATAAAGCAACAGCAAGATTAAAAATTGATGAAGCTAAAGGACACACAATCTTAGATACTGGTGAACCAGAAGTTAATCTCTATCAAATTGATGTAGAGGTTAATTGGGAAGAAAATGGTGTAAAAAAGAATTATAGTTTAATGAATTATAGGGCTAATATCAATACTCAGACTATGAAAACTTCGACGAGGTTTGAATAATATGAAAAAGTCTGGATTTACACTTATAGAAATTTCAGTCAGTGCTCTTATTGTTTCTATTATAGCTACTGTATTGATTGTAGTGCTGAGAGGAAATCTTAATACCCTTAAATTCGGGCAAAAACATATGGATTTTGACCGAAAAATTCTTCTTACTATAAGAAGAATGTTTTATGATTTAAAACATATTAACCCTATATTGTCTAAAAGTGAAAAATATGGCTATATTTTAAAAGGTGAAGAGATTGGAGAACCTAAGCCGAGAAAAGTTTACATAAGAAAATCTAAAGATCTTAAAGAAAAACAAGATGAATTGGAATTTGTTATCGATTCTAATTTAGATGTAGATGATATTTACAATATAAAATATTATGTAACCAAAGATCATAGGTTAATGAGAGAAACTAGAGATAAAAGTGCTAAGACCACTGCTGATATGGTAATAGAAAACGTAGATTCGTTTTTGGTTACTAAGGACGAGAAAGATATAAAGCAAATTTACATTAAATTTATGGTAAGTGATGCAAAAAAAGCTTTAAAGCGAGATATAGACTTTGCTGTTAGGCTTGAGTCAGATTTTGTTTACGTGGACGAGCAAGAATTATGAAAATCGTGTATAATAAGAAGAGAAAAGGTTTTATTGCTTTTGTTGTCATGTTTTTGCTTGTCGTTTTTGGTTTAATGGGTATTTCGTATTGGTATACCTCTAGAATGAGTACAGATATGCTTTATGTTGAATCTCAAAGACTTAAAGCAAGAAATTATGCTCAGGCTGGTATTGAGAAAGTAAAACTCAATATGTGCAATATGTGCCAAAGAACTAATAAATACGATATGCGACTTAAGGCATCAAAAGCAAAGGATTTCTCTAAAGAATTTAGTGACGGGGGCTATAGAGTTGTTTCTATAGAACCTTTTAGTGTTGGTAATAAAGAATATCTAAATGTTAAGCATATGGTAAAAGGTAGACTGATTGGTGAATTTGATGTTTGGGAAGTAACTGTTGAAGGTTATACTAAAAATCCAAAGACAGTTGTTGAAATTAAGCATATAATTAGACTGTACCGTGATACTATCGTTTACTAACTAGGAGGAATTATGAAAAAACATCTAAGTTTGATTGCTTTATTTGTTTGTTTGTCGCTTATTGGCAATAATAAAGTAAATGCTGAGGTAAATGAATTCTCTGAAACAGTAAATGGGGATATTTATGGACAAGTTCGTGTAGTTGACGATGTAGACGGTGACGGTTGCAAGGATTTAGTCTTTGGTTCCACAGACGGAAAAATACATATTTATTCTTCTAGTGGAAAAGAAATATTTAGACCTCCTTATTGGCCAAAACAGGTTAATGGACCTATTACTGCAGGTGTAGAAGTTACAGATTTAGATGGCAATGGAAACCTAAATATCTTAGCTTCTACTATGGAAGGTACTCTTTATTGTTTAAATGCTAAAGGAAAAGAACTTTGGCGTTATAATACTGGTGGAAAAATTTTAAATACTACTCCTTTAGTTTCAGATATGACTGGTACTGGTAAGCAGGATATAATTTTAAATTCCGGCTCTGGTCGTATTGTACAATTAGGTTCAAATGGTGAGGAAAAATTGGTTGTGAATATGGACGATGCTGTTCATGCCAGTCCAATTACTGCTGATTTAAATGGAAAGGGTGAAAAAAGTATAATAGTTAAAGATAATTCTGGAAAAATAACTATTATTGGTGGAGCAGAGTGGAAAGCTTCCGAACAAGGCTGTGGAGATTGGCCCTTTAATATTGATGTTTCTGATATAGATGGAGATGGCAAGCCTGAAATTATTTCTACTGATCCTAAGGGTGATAAAGGTATTTTTCAAATGTGGGATACAGAGGGTAATTTAATTTCTAAATTTACTCTTTCAGATGCTGCTCATGGTGCTCCTAGAATAGCAGATATTGATGGCGACGGTATAGATGATTTTGTAATAGCTCAAGCAGATGGTAAAGTTCTTGTTTGTGATAAAGATGGTAAACCCAAAAAAGGTTGGCCTTTTGAATTGAAAGATTACGGCATTTATAGTGCTCCAACTATAATAGACATAGACGGAGACGGAACTCCAGAAATAGTTTATACCGCAAATAATGGTTCTTATTCCGATGAAAAATCAGGATGTATTGTTGTTTTAAATAAAAATGGTTCCGTTGTGGAAGGTTATCCAAAATACATTGGGAAAACAGTAGCACCTTTAACTTTCGCCGATTTAGACGGTGATGGTGTTATGGAAATAATTGCTGCTGGCGGAATAGGTTTTACTGGTCCACAATTACATTTAATTAAGACTGAAACCAAACGAAAATTTAAAATTGTTACTTTGAGGCAGCAAACTACTGTTAAATGATTAATTATAGAAGAGCATTATATCTTTTTGTCCTATTTGGTTTGTTAAGCAATATCCAGTTAGATGCTCATACTGATGATGATGTTTATGACTTTTTGAGAGCTGGAAAAGAATGTTATAATAAAGGTTTATTGAATGAGGCTGCCCTCGAATTTGAGAATGTTTTAATAATAGATAAAACGAATTTTCAGGCAAGAATTTGGTTAGCTCAAGTATATATAGATAAAAAAGATATAGTTAATGCTAGAAAGCTATTAACAGAAGCTTCTATGCAGGCTCCAGACCATCCAAAAGTAAAAGAACTTCAAAAACTTATTGGTGAATCTGGCATGCCTGTTAAACCCGATTTAGTTGACCCAGTTATAGCAGAAACAATAGGAGGAATTGCTTCCTCAACAAAACATAGAAAATATGGGTTGGTTATTCCTGAAGATAAAGTTAACGAAGAAAACCTAGAAAAGAAGCTATTGATTTCTACTCGTGAAGTATTCAGCGAAAAGACTGCGGTTACCCAAAAACTAGATAATAGTCGAAAAGAAACAAGAGAATTTGATAAAAAGTTTTTTGATGAAACTTCAAGAAATCCTTTAAGCCCAGTCTTTGATGCATATAAATACCATGGTTTGAATCAGGCTTTAGATAAATATTTTGAATTATTAATGAAAGACCCCACAATAGCTTCTAAAGATGATAGAGGACTTATAGATGAGGGAAATAAAATATATTCATTGAGATATGCTGAAGACCCAAAAGATATTGATAATAGGTATTATTATGGAATTTTACAGTATATAAACGGTCTTTACGCAGAAGCAGACGAAATATTAAAGCCTTTTCGAACAAACCCTGGAAAGTATGCTACTAGTGTAATACCTTATTTAAATAGGTTGGATAAGTGGCGAGAACAAGAAAATATGCGTCTTGCTGCTTTAAAATATGAAGAAGAACAGCGTTTGGCAAAAGAGGCTGAAGCTAAAGCTAAGGCTGAGGCAGAAGAAAATGACATTTGGGCGAAAGTTAAGCAGAAGGGCAGGGAAGCTAACAAGGATAAAAACTCTGACTTGGCAACTGTAGATAAAAAAGATGCAGAAGCTCTTCATAACGATGGTTATAAGTTATATAAAAAGGGAAAACTTGATGAAGCTATAGCTAAATTTAATGATGCTTTATCTAAAGATGGAAATAACCCAGAAATTCATTACCATATGGCTTTAGCCTGGATGGATAAAGGTCTTGGTGGTGATATTGCGGCTTACGATAAGGCTATTGCTTCTTATCAAAAAGTTATCAGTATTGCTCCAGATAGTAAATTAGCTAAAGATGCTAATACTATGATAAACGACATTAGACAGACCAAATTATCTTTGGGCGAAATGAAGTAATGATGCATTTTCTGTTTGTCTTTGTTTGCTTTGATTATCATTTGATTTAGATTTTTTTTATGCTATCATATAGATAGTTGATTTAGATTCCCATTATTAGGAGAGATTGCAAATGGAAATGAAGTTTTTTAGATGTGCTCGTTGTGGTCAAATTATTTCAATAGTTAAAAAGACTGGTGTTCCTGTTATGTGCTGTGGACAAGCTATGGAAGAAATTGTTCCAGGAACAACTGATGCTTCAAAAGAAAAACATGTTCCTGTATATGAAGTAAAAGATAATAAAGTATTTGTAACTGTTGGTTCTGCTGAACATCCAATGACAGAAGAACACTATATTGAATGGGTTGCTTTGCAAACCAAGTTTGGAAATCAGCGCAAGGCTTTGAAACCTGGTATGGCTCCGAAAGTTGTTTTTGCTTTGTTAGAAGGCGATGAAGTTGAAGCTGTTTATGCTTACTGTAATCTTCATTCTCTTTGGAAAGCTTAAGGAAAAAATAATGAGTGAAATTACTATTACAAGCGATAATTTCAAAAAAGAAGTTTTAGAATCAGATAAACCCGTATTGGTTGATTTTTGGGCAGCTTGGTGCGGTCCTTGCCAGATGTTGGGTCCAGTAATTGCTCAGATGGCTGAAGAACATTCTGCTGATTTAAAAGTTGGAAAAGTGAATGTTGATGAACAACCCGAATTGGCTGCTATGTTTGGAATATCCAGTATTCCTAATGTAATACTGTTTAAAAATGGTAAAGCTGTTAAAAATTCGGTAGGATATAAGCCAAAAGAACAGTTAGAAGAATTTATCAAATAATTCTAGTACAATCAAAAAAGCGTTTATTTTGTAGATAATACAAAATAAACGTTTTTTTTCTCTTACTTTCTTATCCTGTACACAAAAATAATAGATACTTCTTTTTATATATGATATAATCTAAGTTTAAGACTTAACATATAAGTATTTTCTAAGGAGTTCTATCAATGGCCAAGCGATTGATGAAAGGTTGCGAAGCTTTAGCTCAGGCAGCCATTCTTGCAGGTTGTAGATATTATTTTGGCTCACCAGTAGCTCAACAAGCAGAGCTATCAGCTTATCTAGCAAAGCATTTACCTTTGGTAGAAGGCACTTATGTACAGGCAGCAGACGAAATTTCAGCAATAAATATGGTTTATGGTGCATCTGCCGCTGGTGCACGTGTTATGACTTCAGGCTCAAGCACTGGTATGAGTTTAAAACAAGAAGGCATATCAGGAATAGCAGCTTCTGAACTGCCATGTGTTATAGTTAATACTATGTGCGGTGGTTCTGTTGCCGGTGCTTCTTGTCCCGCTCAGGCAGATTATTGGCAAGCTACAAGAGGCGGTACACATGGCGATTACAGAAATATAGTTTTTGCCCCTTATTCTGTTCAAGAAATGGCAGATATGACTATTGCAGGTTTTAATTATGCTGACCGATTTAGAACCCCTGTATTGATATTGGCTGATAGCATAGTTTCCCAGATGATGGAACCTGTAGAATTACCTAAAATGCCTTTTGATTATGATATAGATAGCAAAAAATGGGCGTTAGGTCTTCCAGGAACAAACAAACACAATAAAAATGTTTGTGCTTCTACTTTTACTGTTCAAGATGAATTAGAAGAGCATAACTGGCATCTATATCAGAAATATCAAGTTATAGAAAAACACTTTACTGAAGAAAACAAAGATTTGGCAATAGAAGAATATATGTGTGAAGATGCTGAAATAGTTCTTGTCGGCTATGGAATTATTGCAAGACTTCTTAAAACAGTAGTTGAAAAATGCCGAAAACGAGGAGTTAAAGCAGGCCTTGCTAGACCAAAGATTTTGTGGCCTTTCCCAACTAATGCTTTCAAAAAGCTAGCACAGAACACAGAAAAATTCATGGTCATCGAAATGTCTTGTGGTCAGATGGTTGAAGACGTTAAGATGGCTGTAAATGGTGCAAAACCAGTTTATTTCTTCGGAAGAACAGGTGGTGCTGTTCCATCTGATTTTGAAATTTTCAACGAAGTTAGCAAACTTGTTTGCTTAGACTGAAAGGAGCACAAATAATGTCTATGAATTTTCAACCAGATCCAGTTCAAACTATGATTGTTGAAGCAGTTGATGCTGTTTCTCCAACATCTGGAATTGTGGGTGTAGCTCCTGTAAGTTGTGGCGCTTTTATATATGACGGTTTTGACTTCGATTTCTGTCAGTCTGTTCCAGGTTGCGCTCCTGCTGTTGCTTCTGGAATTAAAAGAGTCAGACCTAAAGCTTTGGTATTTACTTATCAGAACGATATAGACTTAGCTGCTGCTGGTCTTTCTGAAGTTATTCATGCTGCTAATAGAGGCGAAAACATCAGTGTTATATATGCCAATTCAGCAAGTTGCGGTCTTGACGGCACTGATGATAGCAGAATTAAAATATGTGAATTGCTTTCTGGCTTAAATCAACCTGTTTATATAACCAGAGTGGTTGCTAGAGAAAACAACACAAAAGAAGCTGTAGAAGCAATTAAGAATGCTTTTAAGCTACAAATGGAAAACAAAGGTTTTGCTTTTGTAGAAATTTTATCTTTATCTGCTGATGAAGATAGTTCTGAATCAAAAGCTTTATTAGAAGAACTGCCTAAAAAGGTATTTGTTGATAAATACGGCATTGAAAAAGCCTGAAACTGAAGTAAAAAGGAGCGAATATAAATGTCTTCAACAGTAGAAAGAGTTATTATTGCAGGCTTCAGCGGACATGGCATTTTCTTTATGGGCAATGTCTTAGCAGAAGCAGGAATGCGTGCCGGTAAAAACGTATCATTAGTTCCTTCCTATAGTTCTGAACCAAAGGGAGGTCTTATAAACTGTGCATTATTACTTTCAGAAAAAGAAATAGCATCACCAATGATTACTGTTCCTGATACAGTGATTGCTATGAATAGAACTTCTGTTAATAAATTCAACCAAAAAATCAAAGGTGGTGGAATGTTGATGTATAACTCATCATTAATAGACCGCCAGGAATTTAGAGACGATATAAGATTAGTAGAAATACCTGCAACAGAAATAGCAGCAGAACTTGGAGAACAGAAAGCTGCTAATATGGTTATGGCAGGAGCATATGCAAAATTCAGCAAACTAGTAACTGTAGAAGAAATAGAAAACTCTATCAGATACTTGCTGAAAGACGAAAACAAAGATGTAATCGAGCTTAATATTGAATCTGTAAAAAAAGGCTATGATTACGTTGAAGAAAAGAAGTATATGTTTGGTCGATACGTACACTCTGTATTTAGAGTATGATTTAAGGGTAATATAAATGGCTGATATTCCTGAATTAATAAAAATAGTAATTGAAACTTTACAAGACAAAAAGGCTGAAAACCTTGTTGTTTTAGATGTAAAGAAACTTGTTCCTTACACAGATTATTTCATAATTGCCACAGGTAATTCTGCTACTCATGTTCAGACTTTGGCTGATGCTGTTGGCAAGTTAATAAAGAAACCTGAAGAAGGTCTGAAAACAGAAAATGATCCACAGGCTAACTGGTTACTAATAGATGGGGGAGACTTTGTTCTTCACGTTTTCCAACCTAACGCTAGAAAATTCTATGCTCTTGAAGACCTTTGGGAAGACGCAAATAGAGTTGAAATCTGAAAACTGAAAGTTTTCGTTTTTATGGTAATTGGTAATTATTGTAGTTATTGTGAAAAGAGATTAGAGAATTGGTTAGATTGTAATTAAATAAACTCTAGTGATATAGTTCTAGTAAAACACTTACTCTTATCTCTCATCTCTCTTCACTAGTCTCTTAAATATAATGGTTCCACACTGTAGAATAGTTGAAACAGAGCCAAATGGCTGTTTAAACAAAGATAATCGTCACCGACTTGAACGTGTTTTACGTTTGAGAAAAGGTGACGAATTTGTTATTACAGATGGTTTAGGGAAAGAAGTTATTGCTACCCTTTTAGAAAATGGACAATATACTGTCAATAACTGGTATGAACCACAAAGGGAAACTACAGTTGAAGTTAGTCTTTTTGTAGCTCTTTCAAAGGGTGATAGACTCGAATATATTATAGAAAAAGCGGTTGAAATGGGAGTTAGAAAAATTGTTCCTCTCATTTCAGAGCGTTGTATAGTTAAAGACCCTGGCAAAAATAAAATTGAGCGCTGGCAAAAAATAGCTGAAACTGCAATGATTCAATGTGGCGGTTGTATGTTGCCAGAAGTTAGCAATCCAATAGAACTCACCAAAATACCAAAACCTGATGAAAACATTCTTCCTCTTTTTTTATATGAAGAAAAGCTAGGTTATTCCATTGACGGTCTAAATTCATTTTCAGAAAAGTTTAATAAAATTTGGCTTGTTTCTGGACCAGAAGGTGGTTTCTCAGAATCAGAAGTAAATTTTTTTAAAGAATCTGGTTGGAAGACTGTTTGGCTAGGAAAACGCCTATTTAGAATGGATACTGCTCCTATTATTGCTCTAGCAAATATCCTTGCACCTTATTGGTTTTAATAATATAATTTTTTTCCAGATTTTTGTTTTTTTTATTAGGAGCAAAAGATAATGACAGAAAATCTTGTTGCGGAAATAATTAGCGTTGGAACAGAGCTTTTATTGGGCGAAATTGTTGATACTAATGCAACCTTTTTAAGCACTAGACTTAGAGACTTAGGAATAACAGTTTATCGTAAATCTACTGTTGGAGATAATTTAGAACGTTTAACAGAAACAATTAAAAATGCTTTATCTCGTTCAGATATTGCAATATTGGGTGGTGGATTAGGTCCTACAGATGACGATATGACAAGAGAAGCAATAGCGGCTTATTTAAAAGAAGAACCCTATGTTGATGAACAGCTATTTAAAGAATTAAAAGAAAAATTTGATGCACGAAAAAGACCTATGCCGCCTAGCAATGCAAAACAGGCTTGGCTTATTAAAAGTGCAGTAACTTTGCCTAATCCTATAGGAACAGCACCTGGTTGGTTTGTTAGAACAAAAGATGAAAAAATAATCATTACTCTTCCTGGGCCTCCACAAGAAATGACAAGAATGTGGATAGAAGAAGTAGAACCAAAATTACCTGTAAGTAGTAAATGCCTCTATCACAAAATAATTCATACAATTGGTCTTGGAGAATCTTTTCTTACAGAAAAAATTGCAAAATACACTAATATCTCCGTTCCTGGGGTAGGGACTTATGCACGAGGTAGTGGTGTGGATGTAAGAGTAGCTGCAGTTGGCAATTCTATAGAAGAAGCTAAAAATATAGTAGAACCTGTTGTTAATGATATTTGCAATATTCTTTCAGAATATGTTTTTGGATTCGATGACGATACAATTGTTTCAGTAATAAAAAAGAAGTTAGATGATAAGAATCAGACTTTTTGCTGTATAGAATCATTAACTGGTGGTATGTTAGCCTCTCAAATAGCTGCTTGTGAAGGTATAAGTAGTTGTTTTAAAGGCTCAATAACTTCTTACTCTAATGAAATAAAGATATTAGCTGGTGTAAAACCAGAAACAATCGAAAAATTCGGTGCTGTTTCAAAGGAAACAGCAACAGAAATGGCTGAAAATATAAGAAGACTTTTCAAAACAGATTGGGCTGTTTCAACCACTGGTGTTGCTGGACCAAGTCCACTGGAAGGAAAGCGACCTGGAACAGCTTGGATAGCTTTAGCTGGACCTAATGGCGTAGTTACTGAACTAGTTGATTGGCCGGGAAGCCGTGAAATGGTTCGACAAAGAGTTTGTAAAACAGCTTTAAATTTGCTTTTTAAAAATTTGTAAGTTATAGTTATTACGTTTGTTTTCCCTCTTTTAAAAAAGGGGAATGTTTGCCCAAGGCAGACTGGGGGATTTATAAAAATGTCTAAACATATGTTGTTAATTCTTGTTGTAGTTTCATTATTCTTTACATTTTCCAATAATTCTTTAATAGCAGCTGAGCAAGCTTCTTCAGAGAATAAAGATGAAAAGTCTGATTCTGTTTTAGATAGAAATAACCAGATGATGATGGTGTTCGTTGAAAGATTAAAATCCGGAAATGTTGCTGAAGCTAGAAAAATAGCTAAAGATATGGCAGCTTTTTCCAAAAAATACAAAGATACAGATACAATAGAATACAAAAGTTTTTATTCAAATATAGAAAAAGAATATTATTTGCTTAAAAATAAAAATAGCAAAAAGAAAGTTGTATGGGTTGAAGAACCTATAGCAGATGGCTATTATTTCTTGGCAGTATTAGATTTTCAAGAAAAACAATATAAAGATGCTATAGAAAACATTCAAAAATGTATTTCTTGGAATCCTGTTCGTGCTGGTTACTATAATGAAAGAGGTTTTATCTTTCTTAACTCTGGAGCAGACTCAAATATTATTAGTGCGCAAGTAGCTTATGAACAAGCTTTAGAATGTGCAAACAGTGAAGACGATTTTGCTTCTGGACTTAGAGGCTTGGGTTTTGCTTTGGCTGCAAGGAATCAATTTGATGTTTCTGCGGCGGCAATGATTCTTTCGTTAGAATTTGAACCAAATAATGCTGATGCTAATGAACATTTAGTTCGTTTAAAAAACTTTATTCCAGGTTACGATTTTAATATTAATGTTAATCAAGCTCGTAAAATTTTAAAAGATAACAAAATACAGACAACTTATTCTCCTGAACATGTAAAAGTCCTTTTAAAATTAGCTTCTGAATTTAAAATTCCTGAAGAAAAGGAAAAAGCTTTAGTATTTTTGAATCGTGCTCTAATGTTAGAACCTCAAAATGTTGAAGTTCTTAATAAAATAAAAGCTCTTCAAAAATAAGATTTTAAAGATTAGAAGTTATAAATAGGGTCTTGAAGCAAATAGACTTAAATAGTATATTGATAAATTAGGAATTAGTAGTTAGAAGTTAGAAATTGAAGAAAAATAGGTTTGCCAATGCAAATCCTAAGTTATCTTTATACACTATTTTCTGACCTCTTATTCTCATCTCTGACAAATATTTTAGCTTAAGCTTGTAACTTATAGCTGTAAACATTAAAAGCAATCACAAGGATTACACTACATTATATATGGAATTAAACGTAAAATATCGTGATTACACGCTTGATCCCTATCAGGTTCAGGCAATAACCGAGATTGAAAATGGTCACTCCCTGGTGCTTTCTGCCCCTACAGGCTCTGGAAAGACTTTAGTCGCTGAATACCTTATTGAAAAAGTTCTTCAGACTGAAAAACGAATTATATACACTTCACCGATTAAAGCTTTGTCTAATCAGAAATACAGAGACTTTTCAAAGCTTTATGGAGACAAAGTAGGTATACTTACTGGTGATGTAGTTATAAACCGAGATGCACAGGCTTTAATTGTTACAACTGAAGTTTACCGCAATATGTGCGTTGAAGATCCAGAGGCTATTGCAGACGTTTCTTATGTAATATTTGACGAAATCCATTATCTAGGCGATATAGAACGTGGCACAGTCTGGGAAGAATCTATTATTTTCTCTCCCAAAACAGTCAGATTCCTTTGTCTTTCTGCTACTATCCCTAACTGCGATGAACTAGCTCATTGGATAGAATCAGTCATTGACCACCACGTAAAGGTTATTAGTCATCATCACAGGGCTGTTCCCTTGACTTTCCAGTTCTATTACCAGAAAAAGCTTTTGGATTTTAAAGAACTTAAGAAAAAAGTTCGTGGCGGTGCTGATAATCCTAGATTCCAAAGAGGCAATAAGGGTAAAAAGGAAGAAGAATTTCGTCATTTTGATATTATAAAGCTTCTAAGAACTCAAGATAAGCTTCCTTTACTATATTTCGTTTTTTCAAGAGCACTAGCAGACAAGTTTTCTAGAGATGTAGCCAAGAAAATGAATTTCACTACACCCGAAGAAAAAGCCTACATTGAAGAAATGTGCGATAGCTATATTGAAAAGTATTCTCTTTCTAATTTAGAAACAGCACAAGAACTTAAAGAAGAGCTAATGAAAGGTATTGGAAGACACCATGCTGGGCTTCTTCCACAGTTAAAAGAATTGGTTGAAATACTTTTTGCAAAGCGTATTGTTAAAGTTCTATTTGTTACTGAAACCTTTGCTGTTGGTATCAATATGCCTGCTAGAAGTGTTGCTTATGATGCCTTGAAGAAATATGATGGTCGCACCTTTAGACCAATGCAGTCTTTGGAATTTACTCAGATTTCTGGTCGTGCTGGTCGTAGAGGCATTGACCCAACAGGCTGGGTAATCGTTCCTCATATTCCAAGAGACTTAGAAATAGACCAATTGCAAGATTTGGTTTATGGCGACATCGAACCTCTTGAAAGTCGATTTGATCTTTCTTTTAACTCTGTTTTGAATCTTTATTCAGGTCATAAAACTGAAGAAGTAAGAATGATTCTCAAACGCAATTTTGCACAGTTTCAGGCAAATAAAAACCTGCCTGAATTAGCTGATAAAGTTGCAAAATATCGTGCTGAAATGGAACAGGTCGAACATCGTTGCGTAGAAAAGAAAGATGATTTTGAACAATTTATGGTTTTCCATAAAAAGAAACAGCAACGTTTAGACGTGATGAATCGTCAGCTTGAACAGATTAGATTTGGTTTGAGAGGCAAAAGAAACAGATTTGCCCAAACCGAAATTGAAAAACAGTTTAATGAAAGCAATGCTCTTTTAAGACAAGAAGAAGAACAGTTTATTTGCGGCAAATGTAAAAACAAGCATAAATGTGTCAGCAACCACTATCAGGCTTTAAAAGTTAAGAAAAAACTTGATTATTGGCGTGAATTGCTTGAGGAACAAGGCGAATTGCAGCTTCCTATCTATGAACATAAGTTAGAAATACTCCGCAGATTAGGGTATATTGATGATAAAGGCTTGCTACCTCGTGGTGAATTAGCTAGCAAAATACATACAGAAGAAATAACTGTTACAGAATTATATTTCCATGGTTATTTCCATGAAATGGATGTTCACGAAATTAACGCACTTTGCTTGGCTCTTGTCTTTGAATATAGACGCAGAGGTCCAAACAATAATGCGGAACAGCACAATGGCGGAATTAATAAACTGCCTGAAAAATTGAAGAGTGCCAAAGGCTTCGTCAACTCTCTAGCTAGACAGCATGCTTTTATTAAGCCTTTAGAAACAAAGCTTTGTAATCTAATGCTTGATTGGAGCCATGGAGAACCTTTTGAAGAAATGATGAAACATACAGATGTTCCAGAAGGTGATATTATCAGGTCTTTCAGACAGGTAATAGATTTGCTCAGACAGATTAGAGACGCTCTATCTCAAGACCCGGGTTTACGAGACAAGATGCTAGACTGCCTTGGCTGTATAAATAGAGATATTGTTCTTGCAACAGAACTTAGAGACTAATGGAAACTAATAAAATTATAGCTTTATCTGAAGATGACACAATGTCAATTGCTGCAAAGCTTGCCAAAGAATACCCAAATCATTTGGTTTTATTAAAAGGTGAACTTGGGGCAGGAAAGACTGTTTTTGCTAGAGGTTTTGCAAAAGGTCTTGGCATTGAATCAAATGTTTCAAGCCCTTCTTACACTCTTATGAACGAGTATAGAAAAGGGCACAAGAGTATGTTTCACTTGGACCTATACCGTCTTAACTGTTTAGAAGAAGTCGTTGATATAGGCCTTTTCGATATTCTTGATTCTAAACAACCCTGTCTAATTGAATGGGCAGAAAGAGTTTACGAACTATCAAAGCTTCCTCATCTTAGCGTTGAAATAAAAAGGCAGAGTGTTAGCGATAATGATGAGCAACGAATTATAACTTGGCACTGGGAAGACAGCAAAGAATGAAATATCTTTTTATTGACGCATCAGAAAATTTAACTCACGTTCAAACAGGCAGTGAAAAAGATTTTAATGCCAAAACTATTGATACCAACCGAGATTTTGCAGCCAAAATTACAGAAATCTGTGACAATATGCTTAAAGAAGCAGGTTGGGAAAAAGAAGATTTGACTCATTTAGTTGTCTGCACTGGTCCTGGTAGTCTTACTGGTTTAAGAGTGGCTGACGGCTTTTTAAGAACACTAGCAATGCTATTAAATATTCCTTTAATCGGAATTGATTTGTTCAAATGGTCTGCTCAGACTCTTTCTGACAAAGCTTTTGAAGGTGAAGCTAGACTTGTGATGCCTACTTTAATAGACAAAGCCTTCGAAGTAAAATGCCAACTTTCAAATAATCGTCATTGCGAGTCTCTTAAAGAAGCGTGGCAATCCAGTAAGTCAGGTTTAATCACTGAGCCGATTTTAATCGAAAAGAAAGCGATACCATCAGAAATTAAAACCTTCGGTATACGCTATAACCACGAGTCTGCCGAAAGATTAGATCCAACTCCAGAAGCTCTTCACAAACTTATACTTGAAGAAGCGATGACTTCAAAATCTGGAATAGACGAAATACTAAAGGTTTTACCGCTTTATATAATTCCATCTCAAGCTGAAAGAAACTTCAAAGGGGGCGACAAATGATTACATTAGGCATAGAATCATCCTGTGATGATACCTCAATCGCCCTTGTAGAAAACGGCACAAAGGTTTTAGCCAGTCTAGTTTCTTCTCAAATCGAAATACACAAGAGATTTGGCGGTGTTGTTCCAGAAGTAGCTTCAAGAAAACAT
>CAMJNS010000049.1 GCA_946407375.1 uncultured bacterium | reverse complement strand
TGATTCTATTAAAAGCATTGACTTATTATTTTGCATAGATGATAATTATATGTTATGGGTACAGAAAACAGCATACAAAAAATACCTCAAAGTTTAGAAATTAATGAATGGCTAGAGTATTCATTAACTTCCACAAATGAAATAGATAGACAAATTGCTTTGGAAGAAATGATTACAAATGGTTATGATTCTAGCTTTGATTCTCTTTTAACAAATATTTCTTTAAATGACCCATCTCAAAATTGTCGTTCACAAGCTCAATGGTTAATAAAACTAAGTGAAGCAAAAAAATCTCTTAAATCTGTTATTAGAAAATTAGACATAACACCTGATTTTATATTACTTCAAATACAAAAAAGCGATTACCCAAAGCTATCTCTTATTGGGCAAATGGTAAAAAAATCACCTCAAGAACAAACGATTGAACTTTGGCGTAATACTTTAAATAGCTCTAATGAACCCTATCAAATACAAGTAGGATTAGATATTCTTTCAAGATTTGGTACCCCGAAAGATACAAGCTATGCTTTAAAATACATACAGAGTCAAAACTCTCAAATAGTTTGTTCTGCTTTATCTCTTTTAGCCCAACAAGATAAAGATTTATTTAAAAAGAACATTAAATATGGTTTAAGCAGTAAAAATGCCAATATTATATTACATTCAATTCATTTGCTTAAGACCATAGATAAAACAGAAGCTTTAAAATATTTAAGTGTTTTAATTTTAAACAATAATCCTCTCGTTAGACAAAAAGCTCTCCGAGAATTAGCTCTTACTAATTTTGAAATAGTTGAAGCTTTATTTTGGCAATATATAAGCCGCGAAGACCAAGCATTTTTATTGGTAAAAGCTGGAATAATAATAGTTTCTAACCCTGCTCAACACTTTCCATTTAAAATATATGACATTATGATGTCAACGGCAGGAATAAAAAAACATATTCTTCAAATGATTTTAAAGAGAACTATTGCTTCGACACAAATGTCAGGTGTTTTGAAGAGCAAAGATATTAACAGCTATCTTAATGAAATAAAATATTATATTGCCAATAAAAAAGCAGAACAAACAATTAGAATTACAGTCGCTAATCTTAAATCTCCAGATGTTTCTGTAAGAGCAATTGCAGTTGAAGAGCTTTCTAAATATATTTCTAACCCCAAAATCAAGACTTTACTCGAAAATCAATTAAAAATAGAAAAAAATGACAAAATAAAAAATTACCTTGCTTCATTTTTCGAAGATAATCCAATCGCATTGCCTTCTGCCTCAACTCTACCTGAAAATGAATCTGAAAAAGTAAAAACAGAATCAGATAAAAATGCAAAATTAGATTCTTTCCCAGATATAAATGAATTTTTAAAACTTAATGCAAAAGAGCAACGTTCTCTGCTCAAAAAAATTACCAAAATAGATGATTATCCTGTTTGTAAAAACACATTATTAGAAGCTGTTAATTATGATTTAAAGAAAAGTATCATACTTGAAATCGTTAAAATCATTGGAAACTATGGAAAAATTGAAGACGGGAAAAAGATTTATCATTTAACAAAATCAGAAGATTATTCCATTGTCGCCCAAACAGTAAAAAGCGTTGGAGCTATAGATATAGACCTCATTTTACCTGAATTAAACAAATTTTTAGCACACGATGACCCAAGAATAAAATCTGCCGCTTTTGAAATATATGTAATAGCCGACAAACCTGCTGCTGTTCAATACATTGGAACAATGTTAAAAAACACAAAAGATTCAATAAGAAGTATGGGTCTATCACTAATTCCACAATTAGATTATCCTTCTGCCGAGCCGTTACTCTGGTGGATGTTAGACCACGAAACCAATATAGAATTACAAAATCAAGTTGGTTACATGGTGGCAGCAAACCCTACCAAAGATGGAATATACAAAATTTATGAATTTACTCATGATAAAAATGGTGAAATACAAGAAGGTTTAGCAGAAATGTGGAATGCTGCTTTAATTTCAGCAGAAGATGTTCTTGGTATATCAAAAGAAGAGATTGAAAAGCTCTGTTGGGATAATAGAGTTTCTAAGGAAGAAGAAAGTCGGGAACAAGAAAAATCTGACTATAAGTTTAAAACAATAGTTGGAGAAAAAGACGAAATTGATGCCGAAATAGAATCCTACTCAAAGCGTAAAGGCACTCTTTTAAACAGAATTGCTCTACATTTATATGAATACATATATTACTACGCTGTTACATCTTGTTTAATAGGACTTTTTGCTTATTTTGTTACTGACAATAATAATCCCAACACAATACACCGTAAAAATAAAAAAGAAGTGGCATCTGAAGTAAATTTTGTATCTAATGAAGCCTCAATAAAAGAAACACAGGTTGGTAGCGATGATTGGAAAGAAGGCATAAAGAGTAATGCAAGTCGAATATTAGGCGGTTCAAATTATACCAATCTTATGAAAAGTGCTACTGAAGAACAAAATAATTTCCGTAAGGAAACAGAAAAAGCCGAAAAAGAATACTTTACAAAATTGGCCAACGATAGCTCTGCTGACAAAGAAGATAGAGATTGGGCTGCGGCAAAATTAAATGAAAATTACAATAAAGGTGCTAAGGCTTATGACTCTGGAGATTTTACAGAAGCAGAAAGATACCTAGAAAAAGCAGCAAACGACCCAGAATTAAATACTTTTGGGAAAATTGACGCCATACAAAAACTTATTGATATCTGTGATCAACGCAAAGATAGTGCTTCAAGCAGGAAATGGTTAGCAAAGCTTCTAAAAGAAGCCAAAAACATTGAAGGATTCGAAAACATTGAAGCATTTGACAATATCGAGAATGTATTCGGATCTATGGAAAATGTTTCATCCCAATTAAAAGGTAACCCACAAGCTCAACAAGAACTTATAAAAGGGTTGAAAGAGTCTTTCAAATACTCTGATGAAGAAGCTAAAGAAGCCATGGAAAATCTGGTTAATTTTAAACCACCATTTTAATAAAACATAAAAAAATCTCTTTAGCTATACTGCTAAAGAGATTTTTTTTAAATTTTAATCTTTCTTCACATACCAATTTTTATGGTCTAAAGAAGAGCATATCCAATTCATTTTAGAATCAAAGAAAACTTCTGTTTCACGAGACTCTAAGTTATGGTGATTTATGGGAGTTCTCCAAGCACTTGTTCCCAAAAGTCCCCAAGACATATATGTCTTTTCTGACATAATTTTTAAACTTTGAGGAAGTGTTGTAGCACCACCAAAGAATCCACCAGACTTAAGATTGCATCTAGTGCCTTTTTTGACTATTTTAGTGTTATAAAAGTCATATTCACCATCTTTTAATCCGGTAGTAGCCATAGAATCAGAAATTAGCATTATCTGAGAAGCTTCATAAAAACTAAATACGAATGAAAGCATTTCTGGACAAACGTGTTCGCAGTCAGCTATAAGTTCAATAGCTAAATCGCGATGAGCAAGAACATAGGTCAATATATTAGCATCTCTATGATGTAACTGAGGCATTGCATTAAACAAATGAGTTACAATTGTAGCTCCAGCTTCAACCGCTTTTGCTGTAGTTTTATAATCAGCAGTAGTATGACCTAATGCAACTTTAACTCTCATTCTTACAGCTTCTTTTATGAAATCTATAGCTCCTGGAAGTTCAGGTGCAACTGTAACTACTTTTATTAAGCCTTCTGCTGCTTCTTGGTATTTTTTAAGAAGTTCTATAGATGGATTTTTTAAAAGGTCTGTTTGATGAGAACCACATTTATCTTTAGACAAGAAAGGACCTTCAAGATAAATTCCATGAACGATTGGTAGAGCTTTTCTAGTCTTTATAACAGTGACAATATCTTTAATTGCTTTCAAAGTTTGTTCTTCAGAACTGGTTATAATAGTAGCCAAAACACCTGTCAAACCGGTACAAAGCATATTGTCTAGCATTTCATTGATTTTATCTGGATCTCCGAAAGAGAAATCCCAGCCGTAACCACCATGACAATGTGTATCAATTATTCCTGGAATCTTAAACCCATCTTCAGGAGAATCAACATTTCTATAATCCTGTGGGTGAAAATAATTATTATTTTCAATAAATTCAGGACATTTATCTAAAACTTTAAAAGCTTGAGTCATATTAATAAAGCTCCTCTATTAAAATCTTTAACATTTTATAATAGCAGATTATTTTTTACAATAGGTTAAAGAAATAAATCACTGATCTTCAGGTTGATGTAAACCTAAGTAAACTGAGCCAGAACGTCCATCAATACTTAGATAATCACCAGATTTTAAACGATGATCCCCAATAAAGCAATAAGAATCTCGTTCATAAACTTTCAATTTGCTGAAACCTACAACACCAACTTTTTTAAGTTGTGGAATAGTAACAGCTGCGTGACTTGTTCTTCCGCCACGAGCAGTAAGCAAACCTTCAACTTGAAGCAATAAACCAACATCTTCAGGAACAGTATCTGGTCTGATAAGAATTAAAGAAGTATATGGTTCTAAATCACGCCACTTCTTTATTTCTTCTTCTGTAAACACAGCTCTACCAGCCAAAGCTCCACCACTAACACCAACACCGTTACCAGTGTAAGATTTTTCTAATTCTGGAGTTGCTTTGAATGGCAAATCTAATGTTACTTTTTCTTGATATTGGTCACGAGTTTGCAATATATACAAACCATTTTCAGTACTATTTTCAAAAGTAAATTCTATTTCCTGGGCACTAAAACCCTTTTGCTTTATTAATGTAGTAGCAAGCTTATATAACTTTTTATATACTTCTGGGAAATGACTTTCGAGTGAAATGTCACTATTTCGTCTTTCTTTGATTCTTTGAGCTTCTGAGATAGGATATGTTTCTATAAGCCCTGACACAATATCATCACCCTGAACCCCAAAGAAGAAATCACCGAAAAGCTGTACTTCATGGCTCTGTCCGTTCGGGTCACGAGTAAAAGTTACGCCGGAACCTGCTTCTTCATTAAGATTACCGAAAATCATGCTCATTATAGTGACGGCAGTACCCCATTCATCAGAAATATTCATTTGTTTACGGTAAACCTTGGCACGATTAGAGTTCCAAGAAGCAAAAGTCTGCATAATAGCATATTTTAACTGATCTTCAGGGTCATCAAAGATTTTGATACCCTGTTTTTGTATTTCATAACGATAAGTTAAAGCTATTTCTTTCATCTGTGTTGGAGAGAACAAAAGTTTTTTGGTTACATTAAACTGGGTCTTGAACTTATCAATTATGTGGTCAAAGAAGTTACGATCTAGACCTTCATTCATACCCCAACTCTGCAAGAAACGACGATAACAGTCCCAGGCCGCCCATTCAAAACCAGGTTTCTTACTTAAGCTTTCACAGATTTCTTTATTAATGCCAACATTCAAGAAAGTATCCATCATACCTGGCATAGAAATAGCAGCACCACTTCTAACAGAAAGCAATAATGGTCTATCTGTATTACCAAATCTTCTACCAGTCGATCTTTCTAGTTTGTGTATAGCACTCCTCAATCTATTATGTAAGTCATCCAATATGCTCTTATAGCCTGTAACAGCTTCTAAACATCTGAATACTTCTGTAGTAAGAATAAATCCTTTTGGCACAGGGAAACCAAAAGATGCAAGTCGTTTAAGCCAATAGCCTTTGTTTCCTAGCATAATCTGGTTATCAATAGCTGGAGTATCATCATAAATATGAGTAACCGTCAAATCTGGATTATAAGTAACAACCAGATTCAACATAGCTTTCTGGTCGCGGAATTTTTCAAGTTCAGCTTGCAATGTATCTATTGTTTTCGAAATGAAATTATCGAGAACCTGCAAACCAAAGGCAGAAGAAAGCAATGAACGCAAGAAGTTTTCCTGCAATCTGAAAATTACAGCACGGTCATCTGGGTTACAGCCTTTAACGCTTTCATGTCCGTGAGCAATCATTTGTTTAACAACTATTGGGAAACAAGTTCTGTGTGCATCAATGTAGTAGTCTTTTATAATGTTTTGAATAGCCTTAGAAATAGCTAAGAACAAATCAAGATACTGGTCAATAGAGAAAAGCTTAATGCCCATCCCTAATTTAAGCATGTTTATCTTTGTCGAAAGCTGTCTAGTAGGCAAACCTTCAAGAGCTAGAGCTTTAACAAAGAAAGGTAAACATTCGTGAATTTTGGTAATAGTGCTCTTAGTAATAAAAGTCAAACCTAAATCTTGAACAATTTCTTCTAATAGCAAAGTTCCGAGGCTTTCAAGCCTTAAAGCAAGACTTAAAGAATCGAATTTCTTTTCCTTATAAACACCATACATAGATGGAATACCAACAGCAATATGGCGTTTGTAATAGATATTTTCTTCGGCAACAGTCTGTTCAGAAGAAAGAATTCGACCTTGAAGCTGTGCAATAAAATCTAGAACACAACTTAAGGTTTCTTTTACTTCGTGCTTAGCCAAATGCCTTTCAAAAGTAGCAATACGTTCTGGTTCAAATATGTTAGCCTGCTTCAAATCGTTTGCCAATTCAAATGGCTGTGGATTATATTTTTTAGTTAATAACTGGAACAAGCGAACCAAATGGGAAGCTCGTTCTTTGTCTCTTTGAGGACAATCGACTTTTTCTAATTTTTCCTTGATTTGTTCTGCATTGAGAGCCAAGAAATAAGATGTGTCGTTATCAACCAATTCAAATAGAGCTACAAAAGCTTTATGTAAGCCTTCATAGTATTCAGAGTCGTTGCTTATCTGGTTTAATATTTCTTCAGGAACATAACTCTTGATATGGTCTTTGTTGCCATCATACCAATAATGGAAAGATGCATCAATAAACTTAGTCAACAGGTTATTACTTTCAACGTGAGCTACTTTTCTAATGAAATGAACTAATACGTCTCTTCTAGAACCAAGTTCATCTGCTCTAGTAGAAGCTTCTCTCAGTTCACCTTCAGCACCAATTTCATTAAAGAAAGCCGGGAACTGTCTTAAAAGTTGCTTTGAGAGATTGATACTGCTGTAAATGCCAGAATTTAAGTATTTGGAAATATCTCTTTGGAAGAGGTCGGTATCACGAATAAGTACACCACCGACTTTTAGATTGATAATCAATGCTGAAAGAAGTCTATGAGTCCATTCTGGCTTCATTTCAATGATTTCCATCCAGACCCTGATGTTATGAATGTGTTCTGGATTCATCTGTACTTGCCAATCAACATTAGAACCCTTTGCTTCAGGGTATTGGAAACCAGTTGCTATTATTTCATCCATCAAAACATTCAGCAAAGGTCTATCTTCCAGAGGAACAACTTCATGAGCCAAGGTAAGCATAGCATTTAGAAGCAAGCTAGCAAACTTCTTCTGATCACAGCAGTCACGAAGTATTTTGAATATTTTTCTTATGAAATCCGCTCTTTGTTCAGGTTTAACTTGAACAAAAGCACGACTTAGAGAACGGTTGATTTCTTGGAAAGCCTGTGTATGTATTTCACTTAAATAGCCTGCACTAATAATATTAAAAAGGAAATCTAGCTTAATAACAAAACTTAAATTTCCAAAAGCCGATTCCTGTTCTATTGCGTCAGCTTTTACAAGATAGGCATTTAAAATCTGGTTGTAATCTAATATTTGAGCTAATTCAGAGAATACATTTTCGGAAGAATTTTCTGATAAATTGAAGCTATCTATTTTATCAGACATTTTCTTGAGATTAGAATGAGAAATCTCAGCAACAATGCCTTTTAATAGTTTGATACGTTCTTTTTCTGCTTCGTCAGCAGTATTTGTTAAACCAGCTTTAGATTCTTTATTAAACCAGTTTTCAGGGTCTTCTACGTTCAACCAATATTGATAAGTCTGTTTAAAGCTAGATGAAGCAAGTTTTAAAAATTCTGGAACTTTCTTTAATACAGCACTTTTAGAGTGTCGTAACAAAGGTTTTACAAAATAAGAGCATTTTCTTAACATTGCCCCATTTTTTTCACTGATTTCTATAAGTTTCGCAAATACTTCACCAAGATAAGAAACGTTTCTGTCGAGTTTGTCTTTGCTTTCAGCCAATAAAGTGCTGATAAAATCAAACAAATAGCGTATGGTCTTATCTTTTATATCTTCTTTTGCATTCGAATCAACAACAGCGAAATATATGTCAAAAACAGTTTTAATTGCTTCTGGAGCATTTTCATGATTATTAAACTTTGAAAAATCGTTAACTGAAAATGTTTTCAAGCCCTCAGAAACATAATTCCAGTTGACATAAGGGTGATTAAACTCTGTTAAAAGTTCTTTAACACGCTTGTAAACACCAAAATATGACTCAACTGACTTTAATAGAGGTTCATATTTTGCAGGAATCTGCACTTCGGCAGCGGTATTTTGAAGATTAACCTTCAAAGCTGAAGAGTTACTCAAAGATTCAGTTGCACTAGACATATCATTCTTCCTTGTTGTTTCTTGTTAAGACTTAAGATTATGAGATTAAAGAAAAGTTGTTTTTAATGTTGGTTCTATTGCAATAAGAACCAACATCATAAATAATTACTACTTTCTTTCTTTAATCGTCAGTCTTTAGTCTTCAATCTTTAATCTTCTATTCTAACAAACATTATACATTCATAACAATTTCGTAACAATAAAAAAATACCAATCAGTAAATCTGATTGGTATTTTTTTTATGATTTAGTAATTATTGCTTGTTTTCTTTATGTTCGATTACACGAGCATCGAAAGAGGTTTCATTCATACTACCGTTAATAGTAAGTTGTCTTTCATTACCTGACTCATCTTTAGCATATACATCAATTGTAACCAACCGTCCATCAACTATATGGGATGGTAAATCAACAATAAATGCTTGTCGTGGTTGATTTGCAAAATCTGATTTAATAATACCATTTTCTGAATGTGAAGCATCTAGTTTTATACTAGTTTTTGGAATAAGTTCATCATCACCATATTTTACTTCTATCCAAGCTTCTCCTAATGGTTTATAACCACAATTATCTATAATATCTACATTAATAAGAAGTCTTGATGATTTTTTATAGCTTAATTGTCTAGGACAAGTAGCTCGATAGCCAGTAATACCTGCAGTAGGTTTAGCATTAGTATGAGTTTTAGGCTCTTCTCCAACCTTTTCTGAATAAACATTTGTTGTTCCATCAATATAAACAGTAGATGTAGCAATAATATTATTTCCTGAAATCAATTCACAACTAGAAAGAGTCAACATAGATTTTGCTAAATCATCCTTAGTTTTACCAAAACTAACTCTATCATTAACACCTTCTATTAGTTCGACATTCCACTTAGTATTATCATTTTGTGAAACAATTTCTACTGCTATACTTGGGGGGTCATTATCCAATCTTGTCAAATAAATCCCGCCCCTACCTTTATCTATAAGTCCATCTTTAGTATCTTTTTCGCTAGCACTTAATGATAAATTTGGATATTCTCCATTTCCTTTAAGGGTTTCATCGTATATATAATGTAAACAACCATCATATTTATCAGTTCCATCACAACCTAAACCATCATAGACTACACCATATATTGCATAATTTAGATTTCCAACCCAATTTTCCGTCTTAATGTTATTTCTCTTTATCTTCTGCATAGTATAATCTGGTATTTTATTCGAACCAATTGTTGCACCATCTTGATTTGTACCACTTAAATTCAATCCACCAAGAGAATTAGCAACAGAAGTTGCAGAAAAAATATTTGTATAACTTGCAATTATTTCCCATTTATCATCAGTGTACCATTGGCTTGTAATATTTAAAGTACTATCTATTGGCTCTATTTTAGCATATCTAACTCCGCTACAAGCTACATAAGTTTTATTAGAATCAGCATCAGAATAATTGTTTAAATTAGGTGAACTATAATTTTTAGGTCTTTGTAAATATAATTTTGTTAAATCTTTCGAAATATTACCAGGAGTATTTGGAGTCAAACTTATAGGTCTTGAACTTCCAGTAATTTTCTTTAACTGCATAAATGGATTATTATCAGAAATTTTGTAATTAAAAATGCCTCCAGCAGGTTTATCTCCAGTACTTTCGAATTTTGGTAAAACCAAATCAACAGATTTATCTTCAAATTTTGGCTTTTTATAATCTCTGACGCTTAACGTTAATTCAGGTTTAGGTGCTGATACACCACCTGTTGTCATCAAAGGAGATAAAGAGCTTTGATTAAAAGTATTAGCTGTAGGAGAAGTTGTTGTCAAATCTGTTAAGACATGAACAGGTGCCATTCCTCTATCAGGATTATAAGGAACCACACTACTATAATAGATTTGTCCATCAGACCCACCCAAAGCATTATCTAGCCAAGTTATTCGTGGGTAATAAATTTCCAAATCCAACACATAACTATTTGGATCTCTAGGAGTATTTATAATACTAGCAATATTATTTAAAGTTAGTGACACATTATATTTTCTTGTACCTATATTTTTAAAAGTAGCTGAAGTAAAATCACCTTGCTTGATAATTTTCTTTCCGCGTTCTTTTGGACAAGACAATGGATTTGTATTTTGTGGTTCAACATCTCTCAAATAAAGAGCATATTGAATAAATTTTTTATCGTTGGTAGATGGGTCTCCATCAACTTTTGTTCCAGATGAAAAAGTATAAGCTACTCCTGCTGCCGGAATAGGTTTAGCCTTACCTGGATTATAAACATTTTTATCATAACAACTACTTACAGCAGAATTGCTTAAATAATTATAAACATGACCAGAAAAACCAGAGGGTATAGTTACGCCAGAAACACCACTGCTCTTAACTTTTGGATAGAGATATTCTGCGTAATATTTATAATCCCAAACACCTATTCCATCATAAGTATTGAAACGTCTTGTATCACTAGCAAACTGCTCATAATAAAACTGTGCATCAAAAGATATTGTCAAATCACCAAATTTCGGATTGCTATATTTTTCTTTTCCTTCCGGAACATCATAGAAATAACCTGAATAAGATTTACCAGAATATGTTCCTGAAGTTGGTATCGGAATACTATGATAAGAATTTGCCTTATTATTAAGAGATAATTTGACATTAGTAATATAACTAGTAGTTGTATCTAACCGAAGATCATTAGAATAAACATTTATTAAAAAAGGCTCTGTATATTTAGTTTCTGTAGAATGTTTCAAATCTTTAGGTCTATTTGCAGTACCAAAATTATTAAAATAATTATATACTATTTTTGCCTGAACTATATAACGACCCGGATCCTTAAATTGATGAGAGAAAGTGCAAGTAGGATAACCAAAACTATTTCTGCTTATATTATCAACACACTTTCTTACAACTTTAGCCGCACAGGAAGGAATAATATTGACAGCAGAAGTATTTTCAACCTGATAAATATACCAATAAACGGTTGTATAGTAATTTTTGGCTTCAAACATATTTGATGGGAAACCACTTTTTAAACCGTTACCATCTTCATCGTGATTCATCGAACCATCTGAAGCAAGTATTGTATTTATCCTAACATCTTCATAAGAGCCAAAACTACCAACACTTTTAAATGATTTTGTTGGATATCCTGGTTTATAACCTTCAACTTTAAAATCTAATTTGGAATCTTCAGCTATTTTACCAGAACCAGAATAAAAATTAGATTTATTAGTTACCATAATATATTTTTTAGTACTACCAGGAATAGTAACAGGAGAATCTGCAACATTAACTATAGCTAGTTCAGCTTTTAAGTTAGAAGTTTTTAATTCTGTATTATCTTCAGTAAAATTAGTATTTTTCCATTTATTAGTTCCATTTTTATAAACAATTTCATTTTTCCAAATATCGTAGCCAGCAAATAGTTTTCCTCTATCATAATCAGAACCAGAACCTACAGCCAAATTCCCTTCTGCTTGTTTATATCTATATAAATGTTTGTAAACTTTTCTTTTTAATTTAACAATTCTATAGTCACCATTAATTTGAGAACCTTCGGCAACATTAATAGTTGTAGAAGTTTCTCCAGAATCCACATTTCGTTTCCAACCAGAAACAACTATAGGAACACTACTTTCTCCACCTATAGTATAATAATAAGTTCCTTTTGTAAGATTAGCACTTAAACCAGGTTTTTTCACATCAGATTTACTTGGACTTGCTTCAGATTTTAATGCATAAAAATAAGCGTCTCCATCAATTCCTATAGCATCAATATCACCGTCAAGAGTTCCTACTGGCTCAGGAGAAGGATTTGTTTCGTTCATATAATCTAACTTAACAACAGCTTTTGAACCAACGTTATATTCATAAGCTATACCACCAAGTCCCCACCAAGAATCCTGTACAACAAATCTATCAGCAAAAGAACCATATATGTGGTCATAAGTAGCACTATCAGAAAAATCTGAAGACACACCTATATTTTTCAATTGGTTAACAGTACCTTTGCCCGTAAGATAAGTCTTATTTTTAAAATTAGCAAAATTAGTAACATTAATACTGACTGGGCCACTAGACCTTACAGCCCTGAGCATAGAAGCAGTTCCAGCACCGGCAGGTACTCCACTTGGATTAAAGCCGTATGCATTACCTGTTGTGGTTGTTAAAACATTAATATTAGAGAACAACCCCTCTGTATCACCTCTATCAATACCACTACCAGGAATACAGTCATCTCCACACCATTTTCCTAAAAATTCAATAATCTTATAATCTTTTGTTTGTAAAATACCATTTCCTCGTGGATTTGTAGAGGTACTCATTCCAGCATCAGCAGTTTTACCACTAGTCCAAGTATTTACGTTCGTATAGTCTTTTCCAACTTTCAAATCCAAATCTCTAGTTCTTTCTTGATAAATTCTTTTAACTACACAACCAAAATACTGGTCAGCATTACATCTATGCCCCCATTGAATAGTTCCTGTATATGGACCGTGAGTTTTATAAGTTGATGAAGTAGTAGAATAGTTTCTATATGGGCATTCAGCATTATGTTTAGTCAAATTATCGTTGTAGTTTCCCATTTTACTAGCTAAATTATAAGTATATGTTGGACGACCAGCTGTTCCATCCATAGGAAGACCAGCATAATCTGAATTTCTAGTACCATATAAATAATAAGCAACTGCCCCATAATGAGAAGGCAATATAATTTTATTAGGATCAGTAGGATGAGGAATACAATTACCACTTCCTGTCCATATTGGAGTCCCTCTTGGATTCCCCTTAGCATCCATATATTTAACTCCATTTGGACCACCAAATTGGACAGCTATAGGATATTTTCCATAACCGGAAATATTATAATTAGTCTTCCAATAAGAAGTACTATGAGCTAATTTCCCAAGAGAATACCCTGAACCAGCTTCACCATCAATAGGTCTTGCAACTTTTAAATAAATTTTAGAATCAGGTTCAAAAGTAACACCACTAGGCAAAATACCTGCGGTACAAGTAGCATACGAACCTGTTGTCCCTGGACTAAGCAAATAAACACTAGTTATTTTTTCCTGACTAGCAGACAACCCCTTTGCTGATGAAATATTTTGAAAAACCTTCCAAGGACTATAAGGAGTACCGCTTGGGTTATTCATTCTATAAACTCCAGCACGAGAACTCCCAAAGTCTTCGTTTAATAAAACATAAGCTATCCCGTTTGGAGCATAATCTCCACCATAAACAGAAGATAAGCATACGAACAAAAAAATAAATAAAATAAATAACGACTTAGAATCTTTCCTCGACATACTTATACTCCTTTAAAAATCTTTATGACCGTCAACGCCGGTAACAATAATTTTATCAAAATAATCCTTCATAAAATCACGCTGAGACTTGCCAACTTTATGTTTCTCATAAATATAATCTATTACTTCATAAGTCAGATTGACTCCACCATCTATAACGAAATCAGATAATCTGTCATCATTACAATTTTTAAAAACGGATTCTCTTTCACTCAACCATTGCGAAATAGCTCCCCCTGTAATAACTTTTGCCTCAGAATCACCACTTTCTTTTATAGTATTGTCATAGTTATCAAAAAAATCTTCCATTACGTTAGAGCTAGCAAAAAAATTGTCTAACCTAAAATCAATATTATTTATTTTTGCTGAGCTATTAAAAATAAAAGACACATTATGATGCTTTTTAACTTCCTTTATTGAATCATAAACTTCATCTAACATCAGAGAGAAAAGTTGACTTGTTTCTTCAACGGTTGAATAGCCAGAATAATCAGAAGACTTTTCTAACTCTGTTATCTTCTGTTTAATAGGATAAATAGTTCTCCTAATCTCATCTGTGTCGTTATAATATTTTGCCTCCAATTCTGCTTTTTTTTCTTCATATTTTTTTCTTTCACTTTCAGGCATTTCTTTTAACTCTTCTTCAGATTCTACAAGATGTTCACTTCTTTCTAGATATATTTCTTCTAATTCTTTTGATTTACCTTCTAACTCCTGTATATTACTCTTAAGTTTATTTATTTCCTTTCTAATATTAATTTTATTTTCTTCTATTCTTTCTTCAATATTTATACCCTTAAAAGCTTTTAAACTAAATCTTTTAGAACCAATATCATAATATTTCATTGTTGGGTGCAACAACAATACATCCACAACATTAACATAACCAAACTGGCTAGATTGCTGTTCAGCAAAGGAACCGTTGTAAATTGCAATTACAAACAACATTGCATAAAAATAAATAGACTTAATCTTCATAATTTAACATCCTTTACCGATTTAGATTGTTGTTATATTAACGTTTGGAACACCTATAGTTTCTTCAGAACGTTTGGTCTTGCTATGTTTCATAGCACAGTTAATCTTCACCTTTAATGGAGAATCTGTAGTTCCCTTTATATTTTCAAATTCTATAGACTCTACATCTCTAACTAAAGTAGCAGTATATTCTACTTTTCCACTAGGTATAGTTCTTGTAAATCCATCTCCAGTAAGATTACTAGCAGAAACACCACTATCAATATAACGTGAGTATATTAAATCACCATTCTGTTTTAGTAAATAAATATGGTATCTTAATACTGGTGCTATGTTATCTGGACCTCCTGTTCTAGCAGGAGTAGCCTCTGTCGTCTGCAACACAGTTGTACCTGTTGGAGATGCAGAAGACGAATTAATTGATGTACCGTAATATTTAACATTAAAACAAGCATTTTTACATTCCACTATAGTACCAGGATATTCGATTTTTGTTGGGTAAGAACTCTTTTGTATAGACATATTTATTTGTCGAGTAGCATTTTTTAGTTGGGAAGCTATATTTTGTAACCACATTGCAGAATTAGTCATTTTACTTCCACTGCTGTATAACGTTATAAGTCCTGTTATAAACAGGGCTAACACAGCACAGGATATAATTACTTCCATTAAAGTAAATGCTTTTCTATTCATTGTCATTCTCTACTAATTTTTGCAGTTCTGGTTATTTTATAATTGTAAGACGAATTATATTTTTTAGAATTATAAACAGACTCTATAGTAAATTGTACAACCATATGATTATCAACCCCACCGGAACTATTTTTTTCCACAATAGAAGCTGGTAAACTTAAGTCAGTCAATGTATATTGAGATTCACCAATAGTAGACTTAAGTAAATCTTTAACATTACTTGGTAAAGCAGTCATGTCAGACATATAACTTTCATCTGTTAAATCTAAAAATTTATTAGTATTATCAGGATTTGCACTATAAACAGAAGTCAAATCTTCTTTGAACACATCAAGCCATTGATAATAAACATTTTTTTCACCTGGTTTTGGTTTAGGCAAATTTGTAAAAACCCCAGTTCGAGTTGCTGAAACTTCTCCATCAGCATATAAAAAAATTGGCCCTGGATTATAAACACTAATTTTACTCCAAGGATTTGAAAAATCAGTACTATTTTTTAATAAAGAATAGTTAAATAATGGGTTTCTTCCCTGTGACATACAAACCGCATCATATAACTCACGATTAAGATATTTAATTTTAAGCATAGCATGTTCAATCCCAGCTCTAGCTATAAAATATGACTGAATCTGATCATAGGATGTATGTATTTGGGTATTAACATTTTTAGTCGTTTTTAAAAGGTAAAGCGACACAACCCCCATAATGGTTGCAAATATTAAAACTAGAGGAACAGCCATACCTTTCTTTATCATTTTTTTATCCTTTTTTATTTTTCAGAGTCTAAATTAGCTTTCATTGTATAAAAAACTAAATCACGATGGATTGTACCGCCTCTTTTACCTTTAAGTTCCCAACTTATATGTAAAACTATTTTTTTCATAACATAATAGTTACTATCATATTCCTTAGCACCAATGTTATAGGCATTTTTAGTTACTTTCTCTGAATCTGGAAGCAATGAAGCGTAAGGACTAGTAATGCTGTTTCTTCTAAAAGCAGCATTAGTCTGAGTATCCGGTGGAGAATATCTAAACCAATTCTCATTTTTTTCATACTCAGGTCTTTTTAAGTAAGTAAATCTCATTTCATCTGAACTACCAGAACCTGTAGTAGATTTAATTGGGAAAACATATAAAACAACATGGTAAGATATACCTCTTTCTTTATCTTTTATTATTCCCTCAGCATTTTCATCTTCGCTACCTATTAATTCCTTGAATTTTGCTAATTTATCACTTCCATAAGTATCATAACTTCTAGTGCTCATATTATAAATTCTAGCTTCTTGTAAAAACCCCTTTTTGTCATTTGCACTTGTTATACAATTAAAAGGTAACTCATCTAAAACGTAATCTAGAATATTTCTAGCAGCAGTCTGAGCAAAAACATATGAATTAGTCACATCTGTGTCTTTCATTGAAGTACCTATCGTTGAAATAATAGGCAAAAAAGTGAATGCAAGAATAATCACTGCCAGCATAATTTCCATAAGAGTGACAGCTTTTTTGTTAAAAATATTATTGTAGCGTGACTTTTTCATAGATAGTTACCTAATACTAATTTTAATAAATTTCTTGTAAATTAGCAATTATTTAAGATAACTACTTATTACAATTATAATCTATCTAGTAATGTTAATTTTATAATTTTTAAAATTTACATATACAAAGTAATTATTAATTATAATTAATCATGGATAATCGTGCATTTTTAGATAAAACAAACCAATACAACAAAAGCTTTAAATTATTTTTTTGAAGATAAAAAATTAAACAAATCCACATTCTGATTTTTTGCTATATCTAACGGAGTTTGTCCAGAATTGTTTATTATACTTAAATCTGCGCCATTTTCTAATAGTAATTCACAGATTTGTTCAGTAACATCATTTACTTTAACAGCTTCATGTAATGCGGTATTGTTATCGTAAGACAAAATATTTACGTTAGCTTTCTTTTCTATTATTCTTTTTAAAATCTCTATACTTCCGCAAGAAGCAGCATAATGAACTGGAGCTTTGCCTTGTTTATCTAAAGTATTTATATCAAAATCAGGGTATGTATCCAATACAACATTTAACAATTCTACATCTTTTGCTTTAATAGCATTAACAACTTGGTCACAAGCATCCGAATTTTTCATTGCATTACTTATTTCTATAGAAATATCAGAAGCAAAATCTCCTATTGGCGGAATTTCAGGAATATCAACAAAAGCGTGGGTTTCTCTCAAGACATGCTCAGATTCACCATCATCCGAACCCCAATCTACAACAACTGAATCATAGTTATTTTTTTCTAATTTAATAATAAAGCAACCATTAGGAGTTAGAGCTGTTTCTATAGCTATAGTCGGAGAGACCTCAAATTCATCTAAAAATATTGCTATATCATCTTCAGGATTAGAAATTCTTGTATATACCTTCACACTATCTCGTCTAAGAAATTTTAAGAGAGCCCATATGTGAGGATTCAAATCAACAAAAGAAATATTTTCTATTTTTGGGGAAGAAATAGATATATCCACATAAAAATTATGTGAAAAGGAAGCATTATCTATAACCCCGTTATTGTAAAAATTAACCATCTGATTATATGGCAAAATATCATAATCTTTAAAGATTAAATCAACAGATTCTTTAACAATTGTATATTCAGCTTCTGAAACTAAGTCAGTATCATTTTTTAATATAGTTCTGAAAACAAAAGGTCTAGCGGCAATTTTATTCGCCCTGAACTCCTTGTCTGATTTTTCGCGAAAATTAATAAAAGCTTCAGTAAGAGCATAAATAGATAAACTTTCTGACGCACAACTAGTTGTGTCGATTGTTTTCCAAACAGAGGGTATTTGTGTACAAGCAAAAGAATTATTAGATAATAAAAAGAAAAAACAAAATGCAGTAAGAATGTGTCGAATCATTTTCTTTTACTTGATGTTGGATATGTACTGTTACCACTTTTTACTATTATTTTTGTTTTGTCAGCTTTACTTATAACATCAGATATAGTTGCTGTTATTTCTTCTTTTACTGTAACTTTGCCACCAGAATTTGGCATTAACATTGTTATCTGTAAGGTTAGGAGGCAGGTTTCTGAAGCAAGTTCCCTATCGTAAGATGTAGTAACTTTTATTGAATCTACATCCCCTACGGTAGTGATAGAATCACCAACTTTATTATTCTTTTGAATTTTATCGTTTTCTAAGTTAGGTACAGAACTTGTTGGATAACTACTCATTGTACTCATTAACAGATCACTATTACCAGTTTGCACGAAAGACAAAGTTTTGTTGTAACACTCTAGAGAATAGCCTTTAAACACAGCTAATTTTTCTTCTGTATTTAAAGCGGGATTCTTTTCTATGTATGGAGAACAGTGTGAAGCAAATACTATTCCACTGTTTGAAGCAGAAGCAATTTTATTATAATAAGTTCCTGCTATTATAACTTCTGAATCTTTCTCTCTTTCATGTTTACCATTTTTATGTATTATGTTGAAGTGACTAGCTTTTTCGAGTGCTTCTTTAAAATGTAAAAGTAATTGTTTTGCCTCTTTCTGTCTTGTCATTCTCCAAGAACTAGCTTTAAAACCTTTGCTTGAATTAGAGTAAATCTGTGTAATAGAAAAGACTAATAGTGATAAAAGACCAGCAGATATGGCAAGTTCTACTAAAGTAAAAGCTTTCTTTTTCATTAATTTTTCTTCCTTACTTAGACCCTTCTTTCTTATGTTCTCTCATATCACCATTTATTACTGCTACATATTTATTGAAAGCTTTTTTACCAGGGAATTTAACTTCTACAGATACTTCTATGGTTTCATTTTTAAAGTCTTCTGCATTTAATAATTTTAATTCTGCACTATAATAATCCAGTTTCAATGGAGACCAAAACTTTTCTTTCGCAGCACCAAATATTTCATCATTCATGAAATAATTAATAAAAGCTTGTTTTGAAACTTGTTCAGTAGTTAGTTTTTGTGCTTCAGGGAGGTCTTTGCGTTGTCCCCATGCATACTGTCTATATGACTTTAAAAAGAAATCAGGTAATTGCTTTATTTTAAATAAAACAATATTCTGTATCCCCTTTGCAAAGAAATCAGCCTGAATTCTTTCTAACTGCATTTTTGATACTGGAGCTGAATCCTTGTGTTGCGACATCATGATTGTCCCATAAGCCACAAGAATAGCTGAAAAACACAACACAATCACTATAGCCATACCTTTGTTACGATTTTTTAATTTTATCATCTATTCATCACTCCATATTGCAAACAAAAGTAACAGCCTCAAAGGTCTTTTCTTTAGCCACATCACCATTTACAGGCGTAACCTGGACGTGTATCTTTATAACCTGATAGTCTTCACCAGAAAAAGAAAAACTTGCTCTATCCTTAAAATACCACGTATAAGGTGCTGTTGCTATATAACCAGGTCTAGAAAAGTCTAAATTCAATAAATTATTAAATGTAATATCCTGACTTTTTAGATTTGCCTTAACTTCATAAGTATTATTTCCAATTTTTATATTTCCGAACTGGAAACCTTCATAGTATCCTACATTTATCGAAACAGAAGTTGATGTGTCTAATTTGCTCTTAAGCTTAGAAAAAGGAAGGTTAGAGAGTTGATTCATTCTTTCTACAAGCAACTGTATGGCTTCATCACGTCTGAAATCATGTCTAGTGGTCTTATGCCCGTGACCAATGAGGCCTGCTGCCCCAAAAGCCGCGAGCGTAAGAATCAAGAAAGCTATTAGTATTTCTACTAATGTAACCCCTTTCTTTTCTGACTTGAAATTAGCAAGAAACATTTTTTAACAATCCGAAATTAGTGCCTAATATCTCTTTCTAATACACGATAATCAAGTCTTGAAGGAATTACAGTGAAATAAGCCCTGATTGTTCTTGTGTTGATACCACCTTCATCCTCTGTTCTGTCTTTAACCAGAGAAGCAGAAGTTGCATCATCTGCAGCTTTATTTGGATATTGTCTTGCATTATCAGCAACAGTAGCTTCGACATAATACTTAGTTACATCTTTATCTCTGAATACGCAGAAAATCTTTTTGTTTTCAACAGTAGTACAGTCAGTAAATTTAGAAGCTGCTCCACCTTTTCCAAACTTCATTATCTTAATATCTTTATAAGTTATTTCACTACCTGAATTATCAGAAGCACTTGCTACTTCAAATACAACAGGGACATCAGCTAAAAGAGCATAATCACCTTCAAAAAGTTCCTTAGTTAAATTAGCTGCATCATTTCCATTTAAGTAAATATTGCTAAATGAAGATCTTGGATCTCCAGTCAAATTCCAGACATCCGGACCCTGTCGTTTATAATTTTCGTCAGATTCAGCATAAGCAATGGTAGGATACCAATCGCCATTATATTTCTTTCCTAATGATCCACTTCCCGATGAATCTTTTAATGTAATATTAGGAACAGTAAAACGATTATTCGGGAATTTTTCTTGTGTTGCTGTAATAAATAAATTTGGTCTGTCATTATCTACAACAACTATAGTACCCAACGAGAAAGAAGCAATATTAGTCATATCTTTTTCGCTGACTTCTAAAGGATTAGAAGTAGAATAACATGTTTCTTGCCATCTTATACCAAACTTAAGATTTTCGTACCCAGATGCTTTATCACTTGCATAGTCGAAACACATCGCATCATCAGTATTACTAGTAAACTTCTTTAATTGTTTTCCTTTAAAAACATACTTATTAAAGGATACTAATTCAGATGGAATTAAACCTGCAGCAGCCGGTTCTGCAGTTATAAGATTACTATAAATAATACTTGAACTAGTTACTGCTTCAGGAGTTGTATTTGTTGAACCGCTATCGCCTACTTTCTTACTACAATTTTGGTTATACAAAAATGCCTTTCTGTTGTTTTTATCATAATTTACTCTAAGGCGAGTCTGGGTTAGAGTATTTGTATTAGTGTGGTATTGGTCTGTGTCTCCTTTTTTCAAATCAGCAGCACCAGAATAATTTGCAAATGGGTTATTATCAGCTACGTAGAAAATCAAATCTTTTTCGCCATCAGTCTGTTTAATTGTTTCACCAGTAGCTGCTTTAACATAGTCTTTACCAGATCCATACTGTAATGCATAACCAGGGATGAGGGTGCCTGCTCCATTGCCGGCATCATAAACCATATAACTAGGTTTCTGATTGTCTGTTACACAGACTTTAGCCTTAGCGCTAATACTTACTAGAACATTATTAGTAACAGGGTGGTTGTCATAAATAATTCTTCCACCGGCTACTGTTCTTGGACCATAATCATAAAAAGAATATGTATAAACCGATGAAGCCCTAACCTTTAAAGTATAACACAAAGGTTCAGAGGGAACAGGGAACAACTTTCTTATGTCACTCAAAGT
>CAMJNS010000048.1 GCA_946407375.1 uncultured bacterium | reverse complement strand
CTTTTGCATTGTGAGTAGAATTAAGCATCCAAGTCATCGAAGTACTAATCGTTATAACAAACAATAAAAACCAGACTATAGTGGACTTGCCAAAACGATTATTATTAGCTTCATTATCTTTTCTAAGCAGCCTTTTAAAATAAACCATTCCTAAAATAGACCATAAAGTAAATAACAAATAAGATTGTGTGGAAATCTTTACTGGTGTAATCAAATTAGGACAAAGCAAATAAAAAACAAAAGCAACCATAAAAAATAAACCAAGAATTCCGCAAATCTTCTCTTTTACACAGCCTTGCTCTTTTGCTATTTTCCAAACAGATACTGAAACGAAACCATAAACTAAAGTTGCACCTATTGTCGTAATTTCGACCACCCAACGAATAGCGGTTCTTCCTAAAAATGGGATTAATATAGATAAACAAGCAACTAACCAAATAGCTTTACAGGGAACATTATCACTATTTAATTCACTAAATTTATGAGAAATAATATTATCTTTAGCTAGTCTATAAAACAATCTGCTCAAAGCATAAGTGTTTCCTATTAAACTAGTCAGAATTACTTCTAACGAAACAAATAGCAAAATATAAAAACCAAAATCACCTAGATAGTAATTTACTGCATACAATATAGGAATACTCTCTAATCCTGTATGACTTCCTAAATTACTAATATATTCAAACCAAGAATTATATCCGGGAGGATAAACACTTACTGATAAAATTAAAATTACAACATAGATTGAAGCTACGGCAAAAATAGAACCTGATAAAATTTTAAAAATCTTGTCTTTTGAAAAATTGAATTCTTCGGAAGCGTGAGAAATGATTTCAAAACCTGAAAAAGCCAAAGGTGAAATAGCTGTTATATGAGCAACCTGCAAAAACTGATTAACATTTGGGACAAAAGCAGGATCAAAACTATGAATTCCACCGAGTTTTTTTAGTATAATAATAAAACAACCTATTATTAATGCTAAAAAAGTACCAACCATTATAGTCATAAAAGTCATTGAATATTTTTTATTTTTTGTAAGAATCCAACATATCAAAATCAATGTTAGAGAGCTAACCAGAGCTTCACATAAAAAAACATCGCCGCCCAAGATAGAATATTTAAAACCAAATTGTAAAACATTTCCTAAGAAATTATTTGCAAATAATGGTATAGATGTAACATTAAACCATAAAACAGCCAAATAAGTTGATACCAAAAACCAGCCGGTAATAAATGCATGATCATAGCCGTAAGCTTTTTTTGAAAAAGAATAAGCTCCACCACAATCAGGGTATCTTGTCATTAGAAAATCATAGTTCTTTGCTATAATTAGCATTACTACCATTCCAATACAAAGCCCTAACATAGTTCCAACAGAGCCAGCCTGGAGCAAATAATAATTACTGGTAGAGACTAACGAACCATAACCCAACAATGTACCTAATGCTAAAGCAAAGGCTCCTATGGCTGAAATATATGGACTTAAAGCTTTTTCTTCTGTCATTATTTAACCTATATTAGTATTTTAAAATCAAAGCTTATTATAAATTTAGTTTATAGCTTTTTCAATATATGGTTAAAAACTAGCTTTTGCCTAGGTTGTTAGAAAAGAGTATTTTTAAAAAGTTATAACTACTTTTGCATTGGCAACATATGCATCATAACCGTCACCATTATTGGTTTTTGTAGAGTGAACCTTTTTTACTTCGCCGTCAATCATTGTATCTGTTCCAATAAATTGCGAGAAGTTCACTCCGCCTTCATAATATTCACCTTTTATTTCTGCATCTATATTTTTATGATTTGCGAAGAATTTGTATCTCTGATTCTTTGAAGAAGGTGTTAGAGTTACAGCAAAGCGTTTTTCAAATTCTTCACTTGGTTTTTCAGAAATAATATCATTATGTTGTAATCCAAATTCAAGTGTAACTCGTTTGTTAACCGGTCTTTGCAATTCAAGAATCTTACTTTTCTTGTATTCATCATTTGAATTGTCATAAGTATCATCTTCGTCTTTTTCTTCGTACGTTGCTTCTAAAATATAACCTCTAGTCATTTCATGACGAAGTTGGAAAGACTTTAACCAGTCACGCATTTCTGAAACAGAATCGTGATTTACAGAATAACCAGTTTCATATTCTGTAGTAAAACTAAGCTTTTCAAGAGGTGTATAACGCAATTCATATGTTTTTCTATCCGTTTTGGAAATATTCAGACTAGTTTTTTTGTCGTCTATATCACGTCTTCGCCAATCAATATATGCAGCTAGATTCTTAGACATCTGATAATCTGTAGTGCTGTTAATTGTAGTCTTTTCAACCGGGTTTTCAAATCTGTTCAATACTTCATTTTCTTCTAAGACATAGCTTGGAAGACTTGTTGGAAGAATATACTGAGTTGGATCTAAATTCGGGTCTCTTGTGACTTTCGAAGTATTTTCAACCTTATATTTAAAAGTTGTCTTAAAATCATCATTTGGTTCATAAACAAACTGAGAATCAGCAAGTTTACTATCTTCACGAGAGTTATCGTAAAAATCATCTGCTCTTCGGAACTGAAATTCACCTTTAACAGTAACTTTGCTGCTAGGTTCATAGTTAAGAGTAAATTCATAGTTTGTAGTTTCAGAACGCAAACCTTTCAAAACAATTTCATCATCAACTGTTATTCTTGAAACACCAGCGGACCATGAAATTTTATCGTCTAATTCACTACTCATATTAAAATTCATTTCGATAACTTCAGAATCAGAAGCAACATTAACATCATCTTTATATGATACTTTTTCTGCTTTTGCTTGAGTTTTAACTTTACCAACCTTTCTGTCATAAACAACAGCAGAGGTTTCTTTAGTTAAATCAGAATTAATATTATTTCCAAAATCAAGAAATTCTTTATCAGACTGACTGCCACTGCGAATTTCAAAACGGTTTTCATTGTTTCTTTCCCAAATAAAACCGCCATTGTATTCTTTGAAATCAATCTTAGATTTTGCAGGATCGTTATCTATATTGGTCTTAGACTTTTCTCCATCAGCAAAAACGCTCCAGGCGTTATCAAACTTGTAAGTTAACTTTGCTTTGCTACTGATAATATCATCAACTAAGCCTCGTTCACCAAGTTCTACAACACCATCTTCACGACCTATAGTCTTAAATTTACTGTCAACTCTGTCATAACCAACTGTTGCATCAATTTTATCTGTTTTGCCATTCAAAGCAAAACTAGCAGCATGTCCAGTAATTTCCTTGTCTTCATCAATAGTATTTGATTTAGTATTCGGGTCATATTTAGAAACAGCATATTCACCATAAACACTAAAGTTCTTGCCAAGGTTCCAGTTAATATCTGCTTCATAAACATCATGTCTCATAGGATTAATAGTACTAGAAGCATTATCAACTTCCGCACCTGCCTTAGGAGAACTATGATCAAATTCTCTAAGCCAAGTAACCCCTATAGTTCTTCCTTCACTTCTTATATATTCATGTCTTGTACCAAAAAGATTTCTGGTAAAAGCCATATCTTCATCCTTAGATTCATATTCAACAACTATCCATCTAGTCATTTCTATAGGAAGCACTGACTGAGCGAATTTTATAATTCCTTCTTCGTAATCAATCTGATAATCAGTTCCTCTAATCAATTGAACTCCGTCGATAAAGACTTTTTCTGATTCTTGAACTATTGGGGAAACTTGCATTCTATATTCCTGCTGTTGACCAGCTCCTCTGAACTGTTCACGACGTGACAACCCCTTTGATTGAGTATAAAGAAAAGTAGATTTAATTTTATTATGGAAATATCCTTCAGCTAGTATCCCTCTAACTTCTTTATTATAAAGGGCAAACTTACTACCTTTCATAGTAATTGGGAAATCGCCTAATACAAACTTCCATTTTGTAGATTCTATTGTTACAGTAAACTTTCTATCTTCATCTTCTGTATCATCCAAAACTGCATGAACAGTAGATTTTTCATTAATATTACCATCTATTTCTAAATGTAAGCTCTGATTCATTTTAAAACCAGGGTAACAATCATAATGTTCTGTTGAAAAATGACTTATATCACCAGAAACCTTTGCTTTCTTCATTTCGAAAGTTTTTGTACCAGAAATTTCTACATTATGCTTGTCATATTCTTCTTCTGCTTCGTCCCAAAATCTTTTTGCATAACGAATTACTTGGGAAGAAGGAACATTTACTTTTCCATCTTTACTATTCTTTGCAGAGCTAGATATCTTTGTAGTAGAACCATCATCAATAGCTACTGTATCTGCCGTAAGAATATTTCCATCTTCGTCTTCATCGTCAAAAAATTCTTCATCATCATCTTCGTCTTCAACATATGGAATAGGTTCTTCTGTATCATCTTCCACAAGAGGAATTGATTCAAAAGAATCATCTTCTTCTACAGCAACAGAATCAGCAGAAAGTTCAGAATCATTGTTAGATTCAGATGAACTAGAATCAGAATCCTCTTCTACTGCAACAGAATCAGCAGTCAAGGCTTCATAGATAGCTTTTGCTTCTTTTTTTGAAAGAGGCTCTGGTTCCTGAGCATTAACTGTTTTTGCCAAAAGCAATAGCACTAAAATGCAACAAAGAATGCACCAATAAAAGTTATTGATACATTTTCCAAATACTGCTATTACTTTGTTTTGCTTCATTCTCCCCTCGGATGTGTTTTTTTGTGAATATCTTTCAAATCTTTTGTGGTTAGGTGAGTATAAATCTGTGTTGTAGACACATCTACATGACCTAATATTTCCTGTACTGCCATGATGCTTGCACCACCTTCAAGCAAATGCGTGGCACAAGAATGTCTAAAAACGTGAGGTGACACATCATGGCTAATTCCAGCCATAAGCGAATATTTTTTTATTACTTTCCAAATACCCATACGTGAAATAGGTTTCCCATAAGGATTTAAGAAAAGTGTTCTTTCTGTAATATCCTTGCAAAGCTTAGGTCTACTTTTAAGTAAATATTCATTAATTGCATTTAAAGCATAAACACCAACGGGTACAACGCGCTCACGACCACCTTTTCCCTCAACACTTAAAAATTCAGCTACAGTATTAACATCACCTATTTTTAAGCTGATTAGTTCTGATTCACGAATACCTGTTGCATAAAGCAATTCAAGCATTGCTTTATCACGAAGTCCTAATGGAGTTTTTTCATCTGGTTGCTTCAATATATTTTCTATTTCAGCAATAGTCATAACCTTAGGAAGGGGTCTACCTATTTTAGGACGTTCTAAAACGGCGGTAGGATCGAAATCTGTTATTCCTTCCCTTAAAAGAAAGCGGTAAAAACCTTTTAAAGCAGAAGTTTTTCGAGCCATAGAACGGGGGGATAAACCCTTGTCATGCATAAAAATACTAAATCTGTGGAGCAAACCTTCAACGGTTGAATCTGTTATAGTTCTGCCTTGTTCTTGCGCAAAACCAAGCCAATCTTGTAAATCTCGACGATAAGCTTCCAAAGACTTTGGTCGCAAGCCTTTTTCTACAGAAAGATAGTTTAGAAATTGCTCTAATAGCTCTTCAGACATGTTTGCTCCTATTTATATCTGTCCGTTTTCTGTTTATCTATTTTGCCTTTTCCTCTTATATCGGCTACCCGAAAAAATATATTGAATGGTTTAGTTAGTTAATTAAGGGACTTGCACTAAAAACACTAATATGATATTTTTTTTAGGATATTTGTTAAGGATTATAAATAGATGGATAATTACGAAAATAATAACAATAATGAAGAATACAGAACTAATTCTGAAGAAAATCAAGATTTGCCAAAACCATATGACCCAGCTTCAGAAGCAAAAGGCAAAATAATACTATTTGTAGTTATTGTTGCTATAATGATTGCTGCAAAATTTTTCATTGGGCAGTAAGTTTCTCTTAATTACTAAAACTTACTAGGAGGTATATTTATGCCATCAGTTGGCGTGCCTGTTCCACGTAAAGATGCTTATGATAAGCTTTTAGGTGTTTCTAAGTATATTGACGATTACAACTTCGATAACCAAGTATATGTTTATACCGTAAGATCAAATTGTGCTTATGGTAAACTGCTTGGTGTAGATAAAACAGAAGCAGAGAAAATGCCAGGCGTGCTAGGAGTTGTTACTTATGAACAAATCCCGGGCAAAAATACTATCCCATTAGTAAAGCTTGACGAACCATATCTTGCCGAAGGTTATGTACACTTTCATGGTGAACCAGTAGCATTAGTTGTTGCTGAAACTTATGAACAGGCAGAAGAAGCGGCAAAACTTGTCAAATTAAACATAGAACCTTTGACACCTAGTCTTACTATCGAAGATTCTTTAAAGCCAGATGCTCCAAAGATTTTTGGAGAAGATAACATTTGTTCTTATTTTAATGTAGAACATGGTAATGCTGAAGAAGCTTTTAAATCTGATAAGCGTATCACTCATGTATTTGAAAAAGAATATAGAACACCATATCAGGAACATGCTTACCTTGAAACAAATGGTTGTATAGCTGTTCCTGGCATTGAAGATTCTGTAACTGTTTATGGCAGTATGCAGTGTCCACATTATGTTCAAGATGCTGTTGCTATGGCTGCTGGAGTAGATAAAAACAAGGTTAGAATTATTCAAACCACAACAGGTGGCGGTTTTGGTGGTAAAGAAGACTTTCCATCAGTTGTTTGTGGTCAGGCAACAATTGTAGCTAAAATATTTAAGAGACCAGCAAAGCTTATCTATAAACGTGATGAAGACATTATGGCCAGTTCAAAACGACATCCTGGCAAAGTTATAATGAAAGTCGGAACAGACGATAATGGTAAGTTAATTGCCGCAACAGTAAAATATTATATGGATGCTGGTGGTTATACGACTTTAACACCACTAGTTCTTCTTCGTGGAGCTGTTCATGCACTAGGTCCATACAAATGTGAACATGTCCATATTCAGGCTTACGGCGTTTGCACAAATAAAGTTCCTTGTGGTGCTTATCGTGGTTTTGGTTCTCCCCAGACAGTTTTTGCTACAGAAACTATGATGGATGAAATTTCAGAAGCTTTGAATATTAATCCTCTTGAATTTCGTGTAAGAAATGGTTTCAGAGTTGGCGATACAACAGCCACTGGTCAGGTTATTGAAGAATCTTGCGGTTTGCAGGAAACCTTAGATAGAGCTTCTAAAAAATGCAATTGGGAATACAAATGGCAGAAACCTTCTGAAAAGAAAGGCAATATTCGAAAAGGTATTGGTATGGCCAGCGTCTTTTACGGTGTAGGTCTAGGTGCTGGCGGTAAAGCAATAGATCGCTCTGCAAGTAGTATAATGTTATTACAGGATGGCTCTGTTAGAGTTGCTGTCGGCAACATTGAAATGGGACAGGGTGCCAGAACAGTTTTGGCTCAAATTGCAGCCGATGCTTTAGGTGCTCCATATGATTTAGTAAATGTTATAGAAACAGATACTGCTATTATTCCAGATTCAGGACCAACAGTCGCTAGCCGAACCACTTTTATGTCCGGTAACTCAATTATGCTTGCTGCAAAAGAAATGAAGCCAAGACTTCTTGAAGCCGCAGGTTTACTGTTAGGCGTTTCAGCAGACAAAGTTGAACTTATAGATGGTCAAGCCTGGATTAAAGGTAAAACTGATACCCCGAAAGTTCCTTTCGTTGAAATTGTAAAGAAACTATATGCAGAAAGAATGCAGCCTATTGCTTACGGTTGGTTCAAGGCACCTTACACAGATCGTAACCCCGAAAACGGTCAAGGTCAGGCTTATTACGTATACAGCTATTGCACTAACATTGCTGAAGTAGAAGTAGATATGGAAACAGGCACTTATACCGTCACAAAAATTACTTCTGCTCACGATATGGGAAGAGCAATCAACCCACAGCAAGTCGAAGGCCAGATCGAAGGCGGAACTATGCAGGGCTTTGGTTACGGCACTACCGAAGAAATACAACATTCGCCTGATGGAAGAATGTTAAACAATTCTTTCTCTACTTATATTCTTCCAACTACTATAGACGCACCAGAAGTAGACCCGATTATAATAGAACATCGTTATAGCAAAGGTCCTTATGGAGCAAAAGGCTTTGGCGAAGTTCCGCTAATGTGTGTAGCTCCTGCTGTAGCAAATGCTATTTACAACGCAACTGGAGTAAGAATTCGCAATCTACCATGTAAACCTGAAAAAATATTAGGATTAGACAAATAATTAACTGTTTTTGCGGGTATTATTTTGGCAACAAATGTAATTTCAAAGGGTTTTGCTTTCGCAAAACCCTTTGTTAAAGAAACAATTGAATGGAATAAATTAACAACTATCATAGCAACGATTGTTGTTTTATTTTTCTTTACCCGTTCCGCTCCTTTTCCAAGCACAACATTTTGGGAACTAACTATAGCGAGAGATTTTAATATAGATTCTAATGTTCTATATCCAGAAACTATTGCTTTAAAAATTGAAGATTCTTCACTATCTCTACTTGGTTTAAAAGCAATTTATCATATTATATATTTTATAATATGTTCCTTGTACTGCATTTGGATATTTAGGAACAAAGAACCATTGCCAGGGTTAGTAACTTTATCTATTTTTACTTTTTCTATGCAAGTTTTTCTAAATCTAAAAATGTTACTAACTATTTTATTTATTTTATGTATGCTTTTTCTGCTAGACCAGAAATTAATGCAAAATAGATTTGGATTTGAATTTATTCCAATAATGGCAGCAGCAAGCGGATTAGGTTTAAATACTTTTTTGTTAGTTTCACTTATCGCTTGTTTTTCTATTTTTAATAAGAATTACAAATTTTCTTTAATTTTTTGTGCACTATTAGGTGGGTTATTCTTTCCAGAGGGTTTTATTGCTTTTTTAAAAACAGACTCCATATTTAATTGGAATTTTTTTCCTGAATCAGAGTTAAGAATTCTTTATGTCTTATCTGGTCTATTCCTACTATTCAACCTAGTTTCTCTACCAAGAATGTCATCTCAAGATTTTCCAATACTTGTCTTTTATGCTATAACAGGTTTCTTTGCATTACTACAACCAACAACTTTACCTGTTTTTATCGCAGTTGGCCTTTTTTTCTTTATAAAACTCTATTCTGACCTTAACCCATTATCTCTGATTTTCCAAATGATTGGATTATTATTAATAACCACCATGGTATATTTATATCTATTTATAAATCCATTCGGAATAAAATTAAATCCAAGTGTAAAAAACCAATTAGGGAAAGAACTAGCACCTCTTGAAGATGGATTCTACGATAAGCTCGAAATAGAAAAATATAATTTGGGGGAATTAATCTGGAAACCAATAATTATTTGTGACCAAGACAAAATAAAGACTTTATTAAAAATAGATAAACTCGTTTTAACTAGAACCTCTGGTGGAGAATATAAAATAAAAGAATCAGATATTGGAAGGGAAGCAGAAAAAGAAGAGCCACAACATACAGAAATTGATTTTTAGTTGATTTTACTTTAAATGATAAAGCCGGAAAAAGCTTTTATAAACAAGGAGCAATATATGTCTGAGTTTCAAAAAATACCGCCACACAGTCTAGAAGCAGAACAAAGTCTTCTAGGTTCAATGATGTTAAGCGAAGATGCCGTTGACGCTGCTCTTGAAGAAGTAAAAGCAGATGATTTCTATCAATCTTCTCATAGATTTATTTTTTCTGCATTAGTTGACCTTTATAATTCACAAAAACCTTGCGACATAGTAACTCTTGTAGAAGAACTAAAAAAACAAGAACACTTAACTGAAGCTGGTGGTGCAAGCTATCTTTCACAATTATTAAATGTTGTTCCTACTTCAAAAAATGCTAAATATTACGCAAAAATTGTTAAAGAAAAATCAATGCTGCGTAGTCTTATTTCTGTTTCTAATGAAATAATTGATGGAGCTTATGATCCACAAGCTGCAGCCGAAAATCAAATAGATTTGGCCGAACAAAAAGTTTTGCAGTTAAATAGATTAAAGACCACTAGCCCATATAGGTATATGAAAGATCTTATAGGACCAACTCTAGATGAACTTTCTATGCTTTATGACAACAAACAAGCAGTAACAGGCATTCCTAGTGGTTTTGTGAAGCTAGATGAAATGACTTCTGGTTGGCAAAATTCAGACTTAATAATACTTGCCGCTAGACCTGCTATGGGTAAAACAGCCTTTTGTCTTAACGTTGCTCAATATGCTGCTTATCAACACAGGGTTCCTGTTCTTTTCTTTTCATTAGAAATGTCTCATCAGCAATTGGTAAAACGTCTTCTCTCAGCAGAAGCTAGAATTGATGGGCAAAAGCTTAGAAGCGGCTTCTTTAACACAGACGATTGGCAAAAACTTGGTCTAGCCGCTGGAATATTAGAAAATACGCCATTGCTTATTGACGATACACCTGGTGCTTCTTTAATGGAAATCAGAAGTAAAGCAAGAAAAGCCTATTCCCAGGATAAAATAGGTTTAATAATAATAGACTATTTACAGCTCATAACTTTAAGTTCTGAAGGTGGTTCAAAAAGAATCGACAGCCGCCAACAAGAAGTTTCAGAAATATCAAAAGGTCTAAAAAATCTTGCTCGTGAATTAAATGTTCCTATTATTTGTTTGTCACAGCTATCTCGTAAAGTTGAAGAAAGTCCAGATAAAAGACCTCAGCTTTCCCACCTTCGTGAATCAGGCTCTATAGAACAAGACGCTGATATTGTTATGTTCCTTTATCGTGAAGAATACTATAATCCAAATAAAGAAGAATGTAAGGGAAAAGGCGAAGTAATTATAGCCAAACAGCGTAACGGTTCTATCGGGTCTGCATATCTAGCCTTTAATTCTAGATGTGTTAAATTTGACAATCTTGAAATGTATCTGTCAGAAGAAGGCGAAAAGATAGATTAATTCATTAAAATTATCTTTATAAAGGTTAGCTGTCTTTATGGAAAATAATATTATTGAAAAACAATTATTAAGAAAAATTCTTTTCCAAGCTTTTCCAGATAGGGTTTGTCAAAGACGTAATCCTGGAGGAAATTCATACACCCTTTGCAATGGACAGGGCTTAAGCATTGATTCAAATTCTCTATTGAAAGATAGTGAATATATTTTGTCTTTAAAACAAGATGCTAAGCAACGCTCTCTTACTTCTGACGGAAAAATATTTCTAGCCTGTAAAATTGAATTAGATTGGTTATTACAAAGCCCTATAGCGAAAAAAACAAGAGAAGTTTTCTTTTCTAAAAAAATTCAAAAAGTCTGTGTGAAAGAAAGAGTCAGATATGGTTCCTTACTTTTAAAAGAACAAGAAAGTCAATTAAAAGATGAAGATTATGAAATGGCAATAAATTGCTTTTGTAACGCAGTTTTAGAAAATTTAAGCCAAGCTTTTGACCTAGAAGATAAAACAAATAAAAACTTTATTGGAAGATTAAGGTTCCTCAAATCTACATCATATGGAAAAGATTACCCCGAAATAAACGAAAACTGGCTTAAAAGGACTTTGTTGTCTATCGCAGATAAAAACAAGCTTTCATTTGAATGGTTACAAAAAGAAAAAATTTCTTCTATATACTTAAATCAATTAAGCTGGAAACAAAAAGAAGAGTTTGAAAAACTTGTTCCAGAAAGGTATCAAGTTCCAACTGGAAGCAATATAAAAATAGATTATTCTCAAGGAGATAAGCCTGTCTTACCAGTAAAAATGCAAGAGATGTTTGGACAAGCCCAAAGTCCTAGTATTTGTAATGGTGAGATAACTTTGATAACACATCTGCTTTCACCCGCAAATAGACCAGTACAGATAACTACAGATTTAGCTTCTTTCTGGAAAAATGGTTATAAATCAGTGGTTGGCGAACTTAAGGGAAGATATCCAAAACATCTTTGGCCAGATGACCCTGCAAATTGCTTACCTACTAGAAGAACTGTTAAAAGATTTTAAAATAATATCAATATACTTGATAAAACCATATACACATCTGTAATGTAAAAAAACAAGATAAGAACCTATAAATCCTAAAAAAACCCCTATAATACCTAATAATAAATTCTGAACAGCAAACTTTCCTGCATAAAAGTATAAGAGGTATATTATAAAAACTAAGATTATTGCTAAAATCAAATTTAATAATGATTTTCCCAAAAGAGTAAATTTACTAGTATCTGGTTTATAATCTAAATCAAAATCACGATTAAAAGCCTTTTTTAATACTAAAAACAATGAAATATCTATAATCGCTATAGATATTAAACTAAAAACTCGAAAATCAAATAAACAACCTAGAGTAATAAAAAACAAAAAGAATAGTACTCCTACTAGACTTAATATAAAAATAAAATATGAAAGCGAATAAACAGTATCTTTAAAAGATGATGTTAAATCAACGGTTAAAAAATTTGCTATTGTATTATCCTGAGAAGAATACTTTTCTAGATTTTTTTTGCCCTTAGTTGATTTCTTTACATTAAACAACGAATCATTTTCTTTTTTACCACTAGGTTCACTTTTTTTATCCAAATAAAAATCTTTAACTTTAATAAAAATATTCTTTAAATTAGGTTTAAATTTTTCAAAGCTTTGTTTAAAGTTAAGACCAGAAGTTTTGTTAGCTACAAAATCCTTTTTATCAGACAAATATCTATTTAATTCATCGTTTAGTTCTTTACCAGCATAACGTCTAACATTTTTATAAACATCTGATTCATAATCTACATTACATTTTTCTAAATGTTCTATTTCAGTAACTTTATATCTAGCTAATAATAAAATTAAATAAATATTAGGATTATTGTCATCTAGTTTTAAAGCTTGTTCACAAATACTCTTTGCTTTATCAAATTTATGGGCTTCTAAAGCTAAATTAGCACCCATAATTAAAGTTTTAACTTCTGAATCATTTGTCTTCGCCATAATATTTTATTTTAAACTACAGAGTATATTTTAATCAAGAAATGCTTAAAATAGACTTATTGGTTATTTAATGCTAAATTGTCATATAAATAATTCTGCGTTCGCAAATTCAAAAAATCAGGTGATAATTATGAAGTGTGAATATCGTAAAATTACAGATAAAGGCGTTAAATTAGAAAACATCGGCGGAAGAGAATTTCTAACTATAGAACCTCAGGTTTTAACCAATCTTGCAGAAGAAGCTTTTCACGATTTAGAATTTTATTTAAGAAAAGAACATCTTGATGAATGGGCTAAAATTGTTGATGACAAAGAAGCTTCTGCTAATGAACGCTTTGTTTGTAGTAGTTTAATTAAAAACGCTATAATCGCTTCAGAAGGTAAATTACCACTCTGTCAGGATACTGGTACAGCTACTATTTTTGCTTGGCGTGGTGAACGTGTTTTAACTGGCGGAGACGACGAAAAGTTTTTAACCGATGGTATAGCTGCTGCCTGGAAAAATAACTGCCTAAGATATTCTCAAAATGCTCCTATTACCATGTTCGAAGAAAAGAACACAGGAAACAATATGCCACCACAGATTGATATTTCATTTGCTAAAGGTAATGAATACAGATTCATGTTCATGGCAAAAGGCGGTGGTTCAGCAAACAAAACTGTTATGGTTCAAGCTTCAAAAGCTATTTTAAATGAAAAATCTCTTGAAGAATTTTTAAAAGAAAAGATTAAGGGTCTTGGCGTTGCAGCCTGTCCACCATATACTTTAGTAGTAGTTGTTGGTGGAACCTCACCAGAATTGAATCTCAAAACAATGAAACTTGCTTCTACTGGTTGGTATGACGAATTACCAACTAAGGGAGATGGTTTAGGAAGTCCATTCAGAGATTTAGAATGGGAAAAACGCGTTATGAAGATTGCAGAAGAAACAGGCTGGGGTGCCCAATTTGGTGGTCGTCATATGGCAATGAATGCAAGAGTAATTAGAATGGCTCGTCATGGTGGTTCCTGCCCAATATCTGTAGGAGTTTCCTGTAGTGCCCACCGCAACCTTGCCGCAGTAATAAATAAAGATGGCGTTTTCTTGGAAGTAACCGATAAAAATCCAGCAAGACTAATGAACAAATGCCTTGAAGGTGGTGTTTCTGCAGATAAAATAGATTTAAACAAACCTATGGCAGAAATACTAGCTCAACTAGGTAAACATATGGCTGGCGATATGGTTCTTTTAAATGGCACTCTAATAGTAGCAAGAGATATGGCTCATGCAAGAATTCACGATATGGTAGAAGCAGGCGAACCTCTTCCAGAATACTTTAAAAATCATCCCGTTTATTATGCTGGTCCTGCCAGAACTCCAGCAGGCTATGCAATAGGTAGTTTCGGCCCAACAACAGCTCAACGTATGGACGGCTACATAGATTACTTTATGAGTCGTGGAGCTTCAATGGTAACCCTTGCAAAGGGCAACAGAGCAGATGCCGTTATAAAAGCCTGCAAAACCTATGGTGGATTTTATCTTGGAACTATAGGCGGTGCCGCAGCATTGATAGCCGCTGAAAATATTAAAAAATCAGAAGTTATAGCATTTCCAGAATACGGAATGGAAGCAGTTCATCGCATCGAAGTTAAGGATATGCCCGCGTTTATAATCTACGACAACAAAGGCCGAAGTTTATACTAAATTAACTAGAGCTCCCTGATCTTCTATTTGGGGAGCTCCTTAGAAAAAATAAGTTTTTAAATTCCTAACTCCTCACTCCTAATTACTAATTATATAAGCTACCACCTTGAACCACGCCATATATCTGGGTGGAAGAAAACCATTAGAGCAACAACTTCTAATCGGCCTGCCCACATTAAAAATATAGCAACAGATTTGCTGATTATATGCCAGTTAGCAAAATTGCCCATAGGTCCAATAGATTCGAAACCAGGGCCGATATTTCCTAAACAAGCAATAGAACCAGAGTAACCAACAACAAAACTACTTTCTAAAATACTTATTATGGTTCCACCTATAAAAAATATAAGAATATAAAACATAAAAAAGCTTACTATAGGCAAAACATCGTTTTCTCTTAAAGTTCTATTATCAAGTCTAATTCTTGTAACAGCTTCTGGATATATATTCTTTAAAAGAACTTTCCAAAAATATTTAGCAAGAATAACAATACGTATAACTTTCATTCCACCACCGGCAGAACCAGAACATCCACCAATAAACATAAGAATTGCAAGTATACCTTTAGCTGCTAAAGGCCATTGTTCATAATCAAAACTTGCTGAACCAGTAGTAGTCAAAATACTTAGACATTGAAACAATGATTGTCTTATTATGTATATAAAGCTCGTTCCACTTGGATAATATTTAGATGCAAGAACTAAAGAAACAATAGTAGCTGCTACGGCTATTATTAAAATGTAAGCAATAAATTCTGAATTAGACAAAAATATCTTCATATTATCCCAAAGAGTATTGCCATTCTTAACAAACTTACTTGAGGAAGATCTGGTGTTTTTTAAACCTCCAAAAAAGCTTTTAATTATTTTTACCTGAAGAACAAAGTTCGCACCGGCTAAAAACATAAAAACAATAATTACCCATTCTGCAGCAGGATTATGATAACCACCTATACTTTCACTATTTGGAGAAAAACCTGCCGCTGCTAAAGTTGCAAAAGCATTAGCTGCAGATTCAATAAATCCAATTCCAGACAACCAAAGTCCTAGAGTACACAAAAAAGTAACCAGTGTATACCAAACAAGTAGCTGATAAGCGGTATCTTTTATTCTAGGCGACAATTTATCTTTGCTTTCTGCAGAAACCTCAGCAAAGAATAATTGACGACCAGCGATGGCAAGTTGAGGCAATAATGCAACAAAGATAACCAATATGCCTAAACCACCTATCCATTGAGTAAATCCTCTATAGAAAAACATAGAACTATTCAGTTTTCCAAAATCAGAAAGAATAGTTGAACCCGTTGTTGTAAATCCGCTCATAGATTCAAATAAAGAATCTATAAAACTAAAATCAAAAAACATATAGGGGATAGAACCTATCAATGCAAGTATAAGCCAACCAAAAACGACAACAGCCAAACTTTCCATACGATTTAGATCATCCATTTCAGCTTTTTTATCAGATAAAATGGCTAATCTTCCAAGGATAAAACTAATAGCTATTGTCATTATGAAAGCTATAGAAGAATTCTGTTCTTGTTTAATAAGAGAAATAACTAATGGGATAAACATAAAACTTACATATCCCATAGACAAATAACCAATTATTGATGTTACAAGTCTAAATCTAATCATAATAGAATTTTATATTTCCAAGTGTATTTAATAAAAATTTAGAATCTCAAAGGTTCTTTTATATATATTTTTAAATCAAGAATATCAATAGCAGTAGCATTAACAGAATCATTTTTTATTTTATTAATCAGTGATTCTATATCAATAGATTTTGAATCAGTATTATATATTTCTTCTTCAATTTGTTTTTTAATGTATTTTACTACCGCTGATAAACCGTAACTATGAGGATTTTCAATTGCTCTTCTCACAGTAGTTTTAAAACTAACTTCGTATCTTTCAGCATTTTTGTTCAAAAAAGATAAATTATTTTCTTCTAATTCTTTTGGTTTGGTGTATTCCATTATAACTTCATATGGATCATTACCGGAAAGGTCTAAGGCCGTAATATATTTAAAATCAGGTTTCATTCCACTTCTTTGGGCAGCAATCATACCATTGGCAACTTTACCAATATCTCCACCTGCAAGCACATGAGCTTCTAAGTCCATTAAATTTATTGTAATACCAGCTAACTTTAACTTTATAGCAGCTTCTACAATAGGTTTAGGATTAATTTTTCTAAATTTCATGCCTATTAAATCAATTAACTTAATTGGAAAACCACAAGAATGAGCTTGAAACCAAACACCTACAGGTACAAAAGATAAAAAAACAGCCAAAAATATTACAGCTAATGCAACTATAATCAAAATCAATGCAGGAACTAATCCGTCCATATAAATACCTCAAAATAAGCTTAATAACTCTAATAATAACATATTAAGATATAAGATAAAAGATTTAAAGACCTCACCTGTCAGTTTTCCTTCCCTCTTGATAATTAAATAAAAATTGTTTATAATCACCAAACACAAAAATAGAGGGTTAACAAATGGCACAGAAAAAAACAACAAAGATTGATAACAATGAAGTATTAGAAAAGGTTTCTGAATTGCTACAATTTGCAAAGGAAAATAAACTCAGCGAACTAGAATTTGAAACTCAAAACTTCGGTCTTAAAATAAAAAAACACCCAGTTAATCAAGCCCTGCCAATAGATTTATCCGTTTTAAGTAATTTAGGAGCACAGAGTAATCAAACAGAAACTTTAACAGAAGTTATTTCTGAAAAGCCATCTTATGACCCCGAAAAAATATTGACTGCTCCACTCAATGGTATTTTTTATAGAGCCAAGAGTCCAACTTCACAACCTCTAGCCAAAGAAGGTGACTATGTATCTCCTGGCAGCGTTGTTTGCTTAGTTTCTTCTTGCAAAAACCTGAACGAAATAGTTTCAGACAAATCAGGAAGAATAGCAAAATTCCTCGTTGCCAATGAAGATAACGTTGCTAAAGGCGATGCTATAGTATTGCTTGAATAAACAAGAATAGCAAAAAACGCTTTTCAGAAAACATTAACAACCTTGGCATTAACAACAGAATCAAAAGAAAAAGTAAAAAAACTAATAATAGAAGCTAATGATGCATTAGAAAAGCATGATTATGAAATAACTTTTCAAAAATGCGCACAAGCTTTGATTATGGATTATGACAATCCTAATATTCATTTGCTACTGCTTTTAGCTGAGTATAAAGTTACCGAAATTGAAGACTTAAAAAATTGTAATGTAGATTTTAATTCCGAAAAATATAAAAACGTTAGACGTTTTGCTAACAAAGAATTAAATGATGAATTAAATAAATATTTATCAGATAAATCCTCTAATGATGTTGAAAAACCAAAAATTAAAACCCTATTGGAATCTTTAGAATTAACAAAATCTTCAATTAATCACAGTGAACTATTAAAAAAATCAATAATATTATTTGAAGAACAAATTAAAGCTTTATATGGAAAATATCCCAATAAATATTCAACAAATAATGATTACGAAATTGTTACAATTAATCCCCCCAGCTGGAGAAAAGAAACAAGCTTTAATATAAACCTAGAAATAAACATTGACAGCATAGGTTCTGCAACATTCTATATTAAAGCAATTTTGATGACCCCAATAATAATTATGCTACCTTTTATTGTTTTGTCTGGTATTGGCAATCTGGACCATTTTAAAACTATTAGCTCCACAATTATATGTACTGGATTTTTTACTTCTTTATATTTCAATTATAAAAAACCAATATATTTTGCTATAAAAAAAGATACTCCCATTTATTTATTATTAAATTCTATATTTAGCTTATTTTTAACAATTGTTAGTTTTATTTTGATTTATTATTTATATTTTAAATCATTTGATCTATTAACTTTTCGTCCTAAATATATACTAGCAACTTTAATAGGTATAATACCCCACTTTTTAATGCTTTTTTGCCATTGGCATTTTTGTAGGTTCCTGATATATGTGAAAAACTTGTGGTTAGCCTTAAAAAAAAGTCGGCAATAAGCCTTTCGCTCTCTTGCTCTTTCCCTATGCCTCTGCTATAATTAGCCAACAAAATAAATTATAGCAAGGAAACACAATTGAAAAACGCCGGTTTCTTAAATCTGCCATCTTGGAAAGAACATTTCCAAGAAATTCTTATAAAAATGGGTCGTAAAGACTTATTGAAGCTTCCATTGCTAGGAAGAGAAAACTCAGATAATATTTGGTCTGCATTTGATAATGATGAGTTTTTCTCAATTGTTCAAACAGGTATATTTTTTACTGGAAGACCCATTGCTAATTTTCCTAAAAAAGTAATAACAAGTAATGCTTCCTTAGCCTTAGAACGATTAAAAAATAATCTTTCAAAAGACACTTATTTTTCTGCCGCAATAGGAGGGACATTCCCCTTTATTAAGATTCAATCTGATTGCAGCATTTCAAAACCAGTTAAATTTTATGTACAAAACGACGCATTTTCTGGTTTAGTTCTTTCTATAATGGAAAAGGAAGATAAAGGTTTTGACGAAGCTGTTTGTGATGCTCGTTGGAAAGAGGATTCAGATGATAATAGCAATCTTAATTTGCACGGTATTAGTTGCCGTAATCGTTTGGTATTGCAAATAGCTGAAATTTTCGGATGTTTTGTAGACCCAGACAAAATTCTTTGCAGAGGCATAAGTAGTCTAGACAAAAAAGATGTTGCCATAGCAAAAGAACTGGGAATGTCCATAAGACTAATTGGAATAGCAGAATATGATGGAAATTCTCTTAAAGTTATAGCCGAACCCTGTATAATGCCTGGAAGTTATTTTTTAGCTCAAACTAAAGGTGGTTCTGAAATAATATATTTAAAAACAGAAGAAGGTCAGGCCCATGTTTATGCTTGTCCAGGTTCTTCACATGAATCAATTGTCAGAGGAATAGTTAACGATCTTGATTCTGTTACCTGTCAGGAAAAACAAGAATTAAAAAGAATTAACGAAATACAAGATTTTGAAAACAGATTTTATTTAAGATTTAGTTTAATAAATCTTACTGATACTTTATCTGAACTACTTAAGATTTTTGCACATACAGGTATCGAAATAGAAAAATTATATCAACCTAAAGTTTCACATGAAACAATCGAAAATGAACAACTCGTTGTTTTTACCAATAAAATAACTCGCCAAAAATTAAACATAGCTCTTGATAAAATTTCTGAAAAATTGAAGTTAGCTAGTATAAAAGCAGACTTTAGAATAATAGATAGGGGCTAATAATGTTTAAGAACGGTCAGGTTTTGATACAAAAATTTGGTGGTTCTTCTGTTGCCTCTGTCGAAAGAATAAAAAATGCCGCTTTAAAAATAGCAGAAAAAGCCAAAAGAGGTTATCCAATGGTTGTGGTAATCTCGGCTATGGGTGACACTACAGACGAATTAATTTCTCTTATCCACAAGATATCCACATTTCCTGACAGACGTGAATTAGACCATGTCATGGCCACTGGCGAAATGGTAAGTGCTTCTCTGATGGCATCTGCCTTAACAGAATTAGGAATAAATGCAAAATCCTTTAATGCTTTTAACCTACAATTATTTTCAGAACTTTGCGGGAACGATTATTCCATTACGAAAATAGGTCGTCAAAAAGAGTTTGAAAACTTTTTAAAGCCTGGTTCTGTTGCTGTGGTTGCTGGTTTTCAGGGAATAACTAACGAAGGAGATTTAACAACTCTTGGGCGTGGAGGCTCCGATTTAACCGCTGTTGTTATGGCTCGCGAACTAGGTCAAAAGGTTTGTGAAAAATACACAGACGAAGATGGAGTTTATACAGCTGACCCACGTATTATTCCAACAGCAAGTAAAGTTTGGCATCTAAGCTATGATGAAATGCTTAATCTTGCTCATTATGGAAATGGCATCCTTCACCCTAGAGCTATATCTTTGGCTAAAGAATCTAATATTCGTTTGCATGTTCGTTCAAGCTTTTCAAATGTTGAAGGTAGTGTTATAGGACCTGACGGCGATGATTCTGTTCCAATAAAAAGTATTACCTGCAGTAATAAATTTGTTTTTGCTAAAATTAGCGGTTTATCAGAAAAAGCAGTCAAAGATTTAACTTTTAATAACAATCTTCCATTCAAAACAACCTTACAACAAATCTCTAACGATTCAGTGGCTTTTGGTTTCTCAAAAGATGATTCTTTTGAAGCAATTACATACTGCTGGGAAAAAGCTGCTGAACTAAATGCAGATAAAGTAGAAACTTTTTCAGAACTAACGACAATAACGCTAGTTGGCTCTGGTTTACTTTACGACACTAGTCTTGCCGAAAAAATATTTAAAATAGCTAAAGAGTGTAATTGCATAATAAAACAGCATAATGGCTTAAGAGTCAGTCTAGCGGTAAAAAAAGAATTGCTTTCAAAAGCCTTAACAGAACTTCATTCAAGATTTTTGCAGTGAAACATCTCTATACTTAGATGTAGCAAAAATAATACTTCCTGCGACAATAAAACAAATTGCCAAACATTGGCTAGAAGTCATTCCAAAACAATCAAAAGGATTAAGCCTAATAAATTCAATAAAGAATCTCGCTATTCCAAACCAAACTAAAAAGAAAGCGAACCTATGACCTTTTCCTATATTCCATTTCCCAAAAAGTAAAATCATGCATAAAATAAAAGAGAGTGATGATTCATAAAGAGGGGTAGGATGTACAGGAATATCAACAGGTATTGGTTCGTTGGGAAAGAGTTCTTGATATTTGCTTACCAAAAGGCTGTTGGTTGAACTTAATGTTGGGACAATTCCTTTGGGAAAAGTCATAGCCCAAGGTAATTTACAAGGAATACCATAACAACCATCACCAGCAAATATGCACCCTAATCGTCCTAACACATAACCCCAGGCCAAACCAGGAGCATAAAGGTCTGCAAGTTTAAAGAATGGTTCACCCGATTTTTTCACTCTCCAAACACACAAACCAAAAGCCATAACATAGCCACCAAGCACAGAAAAACCTGTAGTTGAAAGGAATAACGTATGTATTGGATTTGCTAAAAATTCAGGTATGTTTTCGAGAACATACATTATTCTCGAACCTACCATTCCGCCAAATATAGCTAAAAAATGAAGGTCCCAACCTAAATCCACACTTACACCAGCTTTTTTAAATTGTCTATTAACAAGCAAAAAACCTGTTAAAAAAGCTGTTGCCAGCATTACTCCATAAGAACCTATTTTAATTGAGCCAAATTGAAAAAGTATCGGGTGCATAATGGGTTAAAGTACCACAATTCCGAAGAGCTTTCAATACCAAGCACAAATTCACACAGGGCAAACGCAAACTTTTTTAGCTACTAATCTATATTTTAGAAGTAGCGTCC
>CAMJNS010000047.1 GCA_946407375.1 uncultured bacterium | reverse complement strand
TGTTTATAGTGATGCATTTTATATTGCTGGTGGAAAACGTTGGAAGGGCAATCTAGCACAGTTTGATGCGCCAAATGTCTCGTTAGATTTCGAAAACGATCTTGAACTTGCTGATGAAGTTATAAAGCTTAGTAAAGAAAAAAGAATTCCTGTCGTATTTGATGAACGTGGAAGTACACGACCAGACCACGGCTCTGTGGTTCCGCTAGCTTTTATTGCTGAAGCTTATAAAAATTTCAAAGTTTTGAGAATATCTCCTAGTTTCCTTTCAGATTCTATTTTAGTAGAAATGGGCAGCATTATTGAACGTGCTGCGGCTCATCTTGGCAGAAAAATTACATTTCTAGCTAGTGGCGACCTGTCTCACAGATTAAAGGAAGATGGACCATACGGATTTGTAAAAGAAGGGCCTGTTTTTGACAAACAAGTTACAGACATAATGAAAAGCTGTAAATTCACAGAATTCCAGAAGTTTGATCCAGCTTTTCTTGAAATGGCTGCTCAATGTGGTTTGCCAGGATTTATTATGATGTCTGGAGCTCTAACTAATTACAAGGTTACTTCTGAATTTCTTTCTTATGAAGGAACTTTTGGTGTGGGATATGCTGTCTGTGCTTTTAAAATTCGTGATCAATACATTAGTCTTGCCCAAAAGTCTTTGGAACATTATATAAAGACAGGCACTAAACTTGAATTAACAGAAGATGAAAAGCGAGAAATGCCAGATTCTATGTTTAGTGAAAAAGCGGGATGCTTTGTTTCCCTGAAAAAACATGGCGATTTAAGAGGTTGTATAGGAACAATCTATCCAACTCAAAAATCTATTGCTGAAGAAATAATAAATATGGCTATTCAAGCTGGAACAAGAGATCCTAGATTTTATGCTGTTAAAGAAAATGAACTTTCTGATTTGGTTTATGATGTTGATGTGTTATATCCACCTGAACCAGCAACAAAAGACCAATTAGATGTAAAAAAATATGGTGTTATAGTTAGCACTAAATTAAAACGTGGCTTACTTCTTCCAAATTTAGAAGGAGTTGATACTGTTGATTATCAGCTTGCAATAGCTTGTCAGAAAGCTGGAATAAGAAGCGGCGAAGACTATGAAATAGAACGTTTTCTTGTGGAGCGCCATGAATGATTTGTAATAATTGTCCTCACAAATGTGATATAAAAAATGGTTTTAACGGAATATGTAAGACTCGTGATATAAAAGATGGTAAAATCATAAGTCTTAATTATGGCAAAGTAACTTCTTTGGCCTTAGATCCAATAGAAAAGAAGCCTTTAAAACATTTCATGCCAGGAAGTTATATACTTTCTGCTGGCTTTTGGGGTTGTAACCTTAAATGCCCTTGGTGCCAGAACGATAGTATTTCAAGGGGAGAGGCAAAAAGTATTTTTATCAGCCCCGAAGAACTTGTTCATAAAGCTTTAACTATCAAAGACAATATAGGTATAGCCTACACATATAATGAACCTCTTATTAGCTTAGAATTTGTTAAAGAAACAGCAGAACTTGCCTGTAAAAAGGATTTAAAAAACGTTCTGGTTACTAATGGAATGGTGTCTGAAGATGCTTTCGCAGAATTAATTCCCTATATTGATGCTTTGAATATTGATTTAAAAACTATCAATCCGGAAAAATATAAGTCTATTGGTGGAGATTTAGATGCTATTTTAAAAACTATAGAAACCTCATCTAAGACTGCTCATGTTGAAGCAACAACACTTATTGTGCCAGGCTTTAACGATGATGAAAAAGAAATGAGAGAACTAGCAAAGACTCTTGCTCAAATAAACAAAAATATGGTGCTTCATGTAACAAGGTTTTTCCCTGCTGGCGAAATGTTAGATGCTAAACCAACATCTGTACAAGCAGTATATGCATTTGCTGATATTGCCAGAGAATATTTGAATTATGTCTATGAGGGAAATGTTTAGGGAGTTGAGAATTGAGAGTTGAAAGTGGAAAGTGGAAAGTTGTCCTAAAGCCTCTCCTATCGGTCACTTTCAAAAAATAGTCATGTCCGATAGGACACAACTTTAATAACCGTGGGCATCTTAGATGCCCACGGATTAGAATCATAATAAAAATTCGTCCGATAAGGACGATACAAAAATCAGATATATTTAACACTGACCAATAAAGGAAAAAGTTTGTGTTTGCTCTGTGTAGTTTTAGAGAAAATTTTCTTTGACAATAAATTTGTGCTACAATAAAACACAAATTACATATCAGGGGATATAAAAATGCGTATTCTTCTTACTGGTGGAACTGGCTATATTGGCAGTCATACTGCCGTTGAACTTCTTCAGGTTGGTCACGAAGTTGTAATAATTGATAATCTTTATAACAGCAAAAAGACTGTCCTTGAAAGAATTGAAAAAATAACTGGAAAATGTCCAAAATTTTATGAGGGCGATATTCTAGATACAAAACTTCTTGCCAGTATTCTAAAAGAAGAAAAGATTGAAGCTGTTATTCATTTTGCAGGTTTGAAAGCTGTCGGAGAATCTGTTGCTAAGCCATTATTCTATTATAAGAATAATATTGCAGGTACCATAAGTCTTTGCGAAGCAATGATTGAAAGCAAAGTTCGCAATTTAGTATTTAGTTCATCCTCAACAGTATACGGCGACCCTGCTGAAGTTCCAATAAAAGAAACCTTCCCAACAGGTGGAACTACTAATCCTTATGGCACTTCAAAATACGTTATTGAATTAATTTTAAAAGATTGGCAGAAAGCTAATCCTCAACAAAATGTGGCATTATTACGCTATTTTAACCCAGTAGGTGCCCACAAAAGTGGATTAATCGGTGAAGATCCAAATGGTATTCCTAATAATCTAATGCCTTTTATTACTCAGGTAGCTATTGGCAAGCGAGAAGAATTAAGCGTATTTGGTAATGACTACCCGACCCATGACGGAACAGGTGTTAGAGATTATATTCACGTAGTAGATTTGGCAAAAGGTCACGTTAAAGCTATAGAAAAATTAAGAGAAAATCCTGGCGTAGGAATTTGGAATCTTGGCACTGGAACAGGATATTCTGTTCTTGATGTGGTAAAAGCTTTTGAAAAAGCCAGTGGAATAAAGATAAAATACAAAATAACAGCTAGAAGACCAGGAGATATTGCAGAATGTTATTGTGATCCTTCTAAAGCTAACAAAGAATTGGGTTGGAAAGCTGAAAATGGCATAGAAGAAATGTGTAAAGATTCTTGGAACTGGCAGTCCAAGAACCCCAACGGTTACGAATAAAGCTCAATTTCTTAATTCTGATATAATAATGATTCATTGATGTAAATATAATAATATTTTAATTATAGTATAAAAGAAAAAATGGCTAAGTTAAATTACAATGAATTAAGGTATAAGACACCTTCTCTTTCGCCGTTGCAGCGAAAGATTCACGATATTATTTTTGAAGCAGATACCTTTTGGGGAAAAGTATTTGATATTACTTTGTTAATTTTCATATTTCTGAGTGTAACAGTCACTGCTTTAGACAGTGTTGAAAGTATTCATTCAGAATATGCTTCTTTTTTTAATACTTGTGAATGGGTTTTTACTGTACTTTTCACTATAGAATATATTTTAAGACTTTATTCTGTTGCTAAACCTCTTTACTATGCAATAAGCTTTTTTGGCATAATTGATTTGGTTTCTATTTTACCAAACTATGTTAGCTTATTTATACCAGAGGCTCGATTTTTATCTATAGTTAGAATATTAAGATTCTTTAGGGTATTTAGATTATTTAAATTAGTTCATTTTACTCATGAAGTAGATCTTTTGCTTGCTTCCCTAAAACGTAGCGTTAAGCGAATTGCTATTTTTACTTTCTACGTTTTTATAATAGTATTCTGTATCGGTTCTATAATGTACATTATAGAAGGTCCAGAAAATGGTTTTACAAGCATTCCCGTCAGTGTGTATTGGGCTGTAGTTACTTTAACTACTGTAGGTTATGGTGATATCTCTCCAAAAACACCATTAGGACAGGCATTTTCATTTTTTATAATGCTTCTAGGTTATGGAATTATTGCTATTCCTACAGGTATTGTTACTTCTGAAATGATTGTTCCTAAAAAAGAAAAGATTACCACTCAAAGCTGCCCATACTGTTGCAAAGAAGGACACGATACAGATGCAAAATTCTGTAAATATTGTGGCAAACCTTTAAACGATTGAATTACAATAAATTTATATTGTTAATTCTTCCTCTTGGGAAAAAATATCAGCAACTTCTAACATTTGTTGAATATAGTTAGCAGCATCTTTTTCTGTAATTTTTTCTTTTTTAAATTCAAAAACCAAAAAATTACCATCTGTCTCAAATTTTATTATTTCATCTTTGATTTTCAATAAATCAGAGCAAATTTTATTAGTAAAAACCTTATTTATATTGTATTTTTCATCTTCATTAAAAAATTTTGTAGAAGTCAGATAATTTTTAGCTAGTATTACATATTTTTGCTTAAAGTCTTCTCCTGAATTTTTCAGTATGTTTTGATGATAAATTTCGTAAAAACGCTTTATATAGGAAGACATAAAATAGAAAATTGTAATCGAAAAAAACAATAAAGCTAGTATAGAATATATTGAATAAACAGCAGTCTTATTTGTTATATCAAAAAAAGCCGTTATTGCAAATGGTAAAGCAAAAGAGTTCACCAAACAAGCAAAAATAGCAAAGCCTATATGAATTAGTAACATATTTCTAGCTACTTTTTTAGATACAAGACAAAATTCTGGTAAATCTCTATGAATAATTACTGAACCAAAGGTAACATAATTAGTGGAGTTTTTAGTTGAATAGTAATTTTCCATTAAACAGTATCTAAAATTATACATTTCGCCAACTAAGGCATTACACATATTAATAAAACTCTCTTGAACATTATCTTTAAAAAATTCTGCTTTTAATTTCTCATTTCCTTCACAATAAGTGGCTTTAAAATTTGGACTTAAAACGTTTTCAAAAAATTCTGCTCTTCTGTCGTGTTCAAATCCTAAATCAAATAATCCCATAAGCACCTACTGTTTACTCTGAAATTTCTTCTATTTTTATTTTAGGCATAGTTTTAAGCATATTTAAATAAGTATTTGGCAATTCTGCTTTAATGGTGACTATTCCCTGTCCCCATTCCTGAGAATATACTTTACCAATACTCATAATATCACCCATAAATTGATTTCCTACAGGCAAATCGATTTTAACAAGTTTTCTGTTACGTTTCATTATTTCAGAAATCTTAGTTAAAAGTATATCTATATTGGTCTTATTTGAAGCAGAAATCTTAATATGATTTGGGTAAGCTGCTTCTAACAATTCATCTGATACAACTTGACCTTTATCAATTTTATTGAAAATATATATTTTTTCGTGATTAGAAGCACCGATTTCGTGCAATACTCTTTCAACCGCTTCTAGCTGTTCTCTAAATTGTGGGTCAGATATATCGCAGACTATAAGAAGAACTTCTGACTGAACAACGCTTTCTAAGGTAGCTTTAAAAGCTTTAACCAAAAGATGAGGAAGCTTTCTAATGAATCCAACGGTATCTGAAACTATACACCAATAACCATCTTTTAAATCAATTCTTCTTGCTGTAGGGTCTAATGTGGTAAAAAGACCATTGTGCATCTGTACATTGCTACCTGAAATTGCATTTAACAATGTCGATTTTCCTGCATTAGTATAGCCAACTAAAGAGAAAAGAGGTGCAAAACGGTCTATACGTTTTTTCCCTTGCTGTTCACGAGATTTGGCGACTTTTTCTAGTTCTTCTTCAAGTTTCTTAATTTTTGTGCTTATAATTCGACGGTCTGTTTCTAACTGAGTTTCACCAGGCCCTTTCAATCCAATACCACCACGTTGCCTTTCAAGGTGAGTCCACATTTTTAATAATCTAGGATATTGGTATTGAAGCATTGCAAGGTCTACTTGTAATTTCCCTTCACGGGTAGAAGCATGAGCAGCAAAAATGTCTAAAATAACAGAGGTCCTATCTTTGACTCTTAGTCCTATAGCTTTTTCGATGTTGCGCATCTGCATGGCGCTCAATTCATCGTCTGCAACTATATATTCGGCTTCTAGCTTTTCTGCCAGATTTTTTGCTTCTTCTAGTTTTCCAGTTCCCAAATATTCAACTCTAGAAGCATCTTCACGCTTTTGAACAACTTGTCCAACCATTACAGCTCCAAGAGTCTTAAGCAACTCAGATAATTCTATAAGGGAATTTTCTGTTTCACTATCAGTCTGATCTGGTCTTTGAACAGCTATAGCTAATACTTTAGCTTTTTCCTGCTTATTTTCTTTCATTTCTCGCATAATTGCTTACCTTGTTTTTAATTATTTCTCGATATAAGTTTCCCTAAGCGTTTTAATCCGATTAATTCAAGACCTTTTGAAAAGTCTCGTCTAAATAGAGATGGGTCATACATATAGACCTGTCTTCTTGAAAAGGCTCTTCTAGCTAGATTTTTCAAACTTGTGTTGTGTTTATGGAATACTTCTTCAACCTTGGCTTGTAGCTCTGTAAAGCGTTCAGGTGTAATTTTAACGACACGCCTTTTGGGGTCTTTAAAGAATAAATCTTTTGGGTTGGTATTGAGAAAATGTTCTAAAGGTGGGTCTGGGTCTACTAATCCCATTTCAACACCCTGCCTGAATAGTTTTGTTCTTGGGAATGGGCTATATACACCTAATCCACCATAATAAGGTTTGGATTTCTTCAAGAAAGCTAGAGTTTTGAGAATGTCTTCTTCCGATTCCTGAGGAAGCCCCATCATAAAATAACCAGTCCAGAAAATACCCAGTTTATTGAACAATGCTGCTGCTTTAAGAATCTGTTCGTGAGTTATTCCTTTATCTGTTGCTTTTAAAATTTCGGTAGAACCAGATTCTATGCCAATACTTAATTGTGATAGCCCCGCACTTTTCATTAATCTAAGAAGCTCTTCATCTATAATATCAACGCGAGTTGTGCAGTTATAGGTTATTTTGAAGGGCAACTTTTTAAAAGCTTCACAGAGAGCTACAACATGACTTCTTTTAACCGTAAAAGAGTCATCTTTTATAGAAAACTGGGTAGTGCCATAAGTATTGTGAACCTGCATTATTTCTTCGATTACAGATTCTACGCTTCTATATCTTACTTTTCTATCCCACATATGGAAACAGTAACTGCAACAGAATGGACAGCCTCTTGAGCTTAAAATAACTCCCATATCTTCTGAAGAATAATGTTCAGGGTTCAATAAAGCACTTCGGTCTGGAAACGGAACAGAATCTAAGTCTTTAACAAGCTCGCTATCGGGGTTGCTGATTATTTTACCATCTTTTTTCCAGGTAAGACCTTTTACCAAACTTAAGTCTGTATGGTCTCTTAAAGCATTAATCAATTCAACAATGCTTTCGTCTCCTTCGCCTCTTAATACATAGTCAGCTTCAGGAATTTTTGCTGTCATTTCTGGCAATGCACTGGCGTGAGGTCCACCTATGATTATTGGAACATTTGGTAAGACTTCTCTGCAAAACTTTGCTGTCTGAATAACAGAACCAAATTTGGAAGTTAGAGCAGTAATGCCTATAATGTCAGGATTCTGTTCTACTACAAGTTTTTTAAGTAGTTTCCAAGTAGGGTGTTCAGGTGAATTTAAAGCTTTGACATAATTGGTATAGCTTTCATATTCCCTAATAAAATCTAAAGTCCCTTCTTTTGTATCTGCTGCATCCATATCTAGTATTTTACATTCGTAGCCAGCTTTTTTTAAAGAACCAGCTAAATAACCTAGACCTAATGGAAAATAGAGACTAAAAATGCCAGTAAAGCTTTTAAAAGGAGGATCAATTAATAGTATTTTCATTTTTATTACCAACCAAATTCAACATTCATATCTTCTTTTACAACAATCTCATCTTTTACTTTTTCAAGAATATTTTTTAAGCTTTCATAATCTTTAGGCTCATCTAGATTAATATCGCTTAGAGGATAATAATTTGCTTCTTTTGCCTTTCTTAATAGAGCCAAGCCTTTTTCTTTGTTATCTTCTTTAAGAATATAATAAAGTCCTAAATAATAATTTCCTTCTACTTCATTTGTTTTTATACTTTTTTCTAGATACTCAAGTCCTTTCTTTGTATCGTTCTTTTCGAAAGCATATACCAATCCTAATATATTATCAGCTTCATTACAGCCACGTTCAGATAAATCTTTTAACATAGACAATGCATATTCTTCTATTTTTGGCTCATTTTCACTGACTTTATAAGCATAAAAAGCCATAAATAATGATTTTTCTGTATTTTTAGTTATGTTTAAGATTTGAATTTGCATATAGCCTGCAAAATTTATTTTATGTTTTGCAACCAATGGATTTGAAAAATAACAGGCCAAAAATAAGACAGTGAATAAAACAAAAACAATAACTATGCCATAAAGGATTTTTTTCATTTTTTTTCTTCTTAAAAAGTATAAGGGAATTATATGCTCTATTTTGTTATATACCTAAAAGAACCTAATGTAAAGTTTGCATTTGCCTTGGTTAAATGTAAACTTTACTTTTTTTAATTAAAAAGGTATGTTAAAATAATAGAATACTATTAATTTGGAAGAAGTAAATGGCAGATAAAGTTCAGAAAGTTAATTTCTTTAAAAGTATAAAACTCAGGGCTTGGCTTGGAATATTCATTATTACAATTCTACCTCTTTTCTTGTTGGGTCTCTATTCTTTTGATGCGTTAGGTAGTTTGGCTAGAGATATTCTAATTGAAGGTAATATACATGCTTTCAAACAGGTTAAATATGAAGTTGATCAATATGTTACAACTTTTGATGATTTAATAAAATACCTTGCTACTGATGAACGATTTAGAAAACCTGAACAATTTGAGTCAGCTGTTGAAGCCATGCGCCATATCGACCAATCTTATGAAAGTGTGGAACGTATAATATGGGTTGATTCTAACGGTAATTTAAAAGCCCATTCCAAAAGAGAAGTAGATTCTTATAAAAAAATATCTATTAGTGAAGAAATGCTCGCAAAATCAAATAAGTCTTTTGATTTTAAACCTGAAGCAATTTTGATTAAAGCTAAGGTTTCTGATTCTCCTGATGCTGATTCTATTATTGCTACAATTTCTTTCTTGCATTTACGAAAGTCCTTAGAAGGAATAACCTTTGGTACAAATTTCAGATACTTCTTAGTTACAGAAAAAGGTGAAAACATATTAGAACAGCCAAATTTCCCAAAAGATGTAATAGCTGAACTTATGGATGAACCTTGTGGAGCTTACGATTTATTGCCTGAATCTGAAAATACTTCTTCTCAAATTGCTATATCTTTGCCTATTTTGCATTATGGCTTAAAAATATTTGTTTTCCAAGATTCTGGAGAAGTTTATGCAACCGCTAAATCATTAGGAGATAAAATAAAGAACTTTATTATATTGCTTGCTGTTGTTTCTTTCTTGTTAGCAATTTATATAAGTAATTCTATAACTGGTCCTGTTGCTGTTGTTGCTGAAAAAGCCATAGAATTTAGCCAGAAAACAGACGAAATTAAAGTTGATATTGAGAGAGAAGACGAACTCGGATATCTTGCTAAAAGCTTTAATAGCATGAGCCAGAGCATTGTTAGGAAAATTACAGAAATTAATGCTCTATATAAAGTTACTAATTATATCAGTACATCTCCTAGTAGTAAAAAAGCATTAGATTTGTGTTTGGAACATATCGTTGAAATTTTCAAAGCTAAACGCGGTTCTATTATGCTTATAAATAATGAACGTATGGCTTTGGTTGTAGAAAGTTTTAAACTTGCCAAGACAGAAAATGATGACTCAAAACCAAATGATAGTAACTCTCAAGAGAACAATTCTGAAAATATTACCTCTTCAGATGATAAATCAACTTCTCCTGTTAGATTTGAACTGAAAATAGGGGAAGGAATTGCTGGTAAAGTTGTTTCTACGGGTGAACCGATTTTGTGTATGGACTGTTTAACAGATGATCGTTTTAAAGATTATTCTGATGATCGTTCTAAATCACCAAAGACACTTGTTGCTGTTCCCTTAAGAATACAGAATAAAGTTATTGGTGTTGTTAATCTTTCAGACCGTTCTAATTCTAAGCCATTTACTCAAAGCGACTTAGACCTCTTACAGGCAATAGCTGACCAAATGGCGATGTCTATTGATAATGCAAGATTGCATGACCTTTCTGTAATTAATGAACAAACAGACCTCTATCTGAGAAAATTCCTGGAAATTCGTCTTGATGATGAAATTAAACGTTCTAGACGTTTTGGTTTCCCATTAACTGTTGTTATGTTTGCAATTGATGGATATGCTGAACTTAATAGTAAAAATGGTGCTTATGCCTGTGATGCTGCATTGTATGATGTAGGAAAACTCTTGAAGCAGACTGTTAGAGCTACAGATATTCCTGCAGAATATGATACTAATAAATTATGCGCTGTTCTTGCGCATACTTCTGATGAACAAGCAAAAATGTTTGCTGACAGATTTATTGAAACGGCTAAGAATTTATCAATCAAGCGTGACGAAAGAGAATTTCATATTACTTTAAGTGCTGGTATCTGCCAGTATACCAAAGAAATAGATAATTATAGCTTATTGCTTGAAAAGAGTGATGAAGCATTAGCTGAAAGTAAAAAAGTTGGTAATAAAGCTACCATATATCAAAATAATCAAGTTAAGGAGCAAAATAATGAATAAGTCTCTGAATTATATATTGGCTTTCTTTATCGTTATTTGTAGTTCTTTAACCCTTTATGCACAAGAAGAAAAATATCAGATTAGTTTGATTAAAAAGATTTACTCTATGGGTACCGCTAGTGTAAATGGTACTTATTATCCCTTGGGAAATGCTATTTCAAGACTTCTTGGTAAAAAATTAAAGAATATGGTAGTAATAGCTGAACCTACTCCCGGCTCAATTGCTAACGTAGAATATTTAAGAAAAAAAAGAATAGATTTGGCTTTGATGCAAAGTGATGTTGCTTGGATAGCTCATCAGGGTACTTTTAAGGATTTGAAAGTACTTGCTTCTTTGTATTCTGAAAAAATTCAAATAGTTGTTCGGGCTGATTCAAAGATTTACAAACTAGAAGATTTGAAAGGCAAGAAGATTGCTGTTGGTGATAGAGAAAGTGGAAGTGCAGCAGGAGCTATTCAGATTCTTGAAACTGCTGGTTTCAAGAATGAAACAGATTACGAAATAGTCTACGAAAGATTTACTAAATCAACAGCTTCTCTTTTTGATGGTTACGTAGATGCTATTTACTATGTTGGAGCTGTTCCTGCCGATGGTCTCATTAGATTATCTAATAGAGTTCCAATAAGATTAATCGAAATACCTCCAGAAATAACACATAAGTTAACTACTGCATATCCTTATTTTTGTAATGAAAAGATAGGGGCAGAAGCCTACAAAGGTCAGACTAAAGAAATAAATACTTTAGGTTATAAAGCTTTATTAACTTGCACTAGTAAACTTTCGGCCGAAGAAGCTTTCGCTATGCTTGATGTTATTTATTCTAATCCTAGAATTCTTTCTGACCAAAATGAAGTGCTAATAGAAGTTAATCCTAGAGAAGCATTAATAGGTGTTGACACTATGATGCTTCATGAAGGTGCTGCCAAATATTTAGCTAATAATATGAAAACGAGTAAGTAAAAGTTATATTTTGAATATAAAAAAATAATCAATTTTTCTTTTACTATCTCAAAGCCTCATTTATTATTATTATCTAGAAATAATATACGATGTTTAACTATGTAAAAAAATATCTGCTCTTTTTATTTATAGCAGCCTTGTTCATGATTTTAGAAGTGACAATGGATTTGCTACAACCTCATTTAATGAGCAAAATAGTTGATGAAGGCGTTTTGGGGGTTGCAGCACAGAATACAGACGATTTTTCAATCATTTTAAAACTTGGCTCGCTTATGGTGCTCTTTGCTTTTATAGGTTGCTTAGGCGGTTCATTAAACAACATTCTTGTTAATTACAGCAGTCAAAATATCGGCAATTTGATGAGAAAAGATGCTTTTAGCAAAATTCTTTCACTATCTTTTTCTCAAATAGATAAATTAGGCACAGGAGCCCTTATTACTCGCATTACGAATGATATTTCTCAGGTAGAAAATTTTATTTCTTTTTTTGTTAGAGGTATGGTAAGAACAGGCCTTCTTTTATTAGGCGGTTTATATTGTCTGTTCCGCATAAATACAGATTTTGGATTGATAGCAGTCTGTGTAGTTCCTTTTATTTTTTGCTCTATGATAATTGCTATGAAGAAAGTTGAACCATACTTTCTCTCTGTACAAGAGAGCTTAGATCAAATTAACTGCATACTTCAAGAAGATATATCTGGTATAAGAATAATAAAAGCCTATGTTAAAGAACTATACGAAAAGATTAGATTTGGTAAAGCAAATGATGAACTTCTTGCCAAACAGATGAAAATACTCATTTTGTTTGCTATTTCTCACCCTATAGCCTGCAATTTTATTTATATTGGCGTTGCTATTATGATTTGGAATGCAGGAAAAGCTGTTGCAGCTGGCACTTCTACGCCTGGAAACGTTATGGCTGCTATTACTTATATAATTCAGCTTCTTCATGCCGTATTAATGGTTGTTTTTATCATTCAAAATATTTCGAGAGGACAAACTTCATGGAAGCGTGTTAAAGCTATAATTGAAACTGACCCCGAATTGACTGACGGTCACCTCAATGAAGAACCTCCCCAAAAGCAGAGCTTTGCAGCAATCGAATTCAAAAACGTTTCCTTTAGCTATTCAAAAGAAGAACCTATATTAAAGAACATCAACCTAAAAATTAATAAAGGTGAAACATTGGCAATTATGGGTGCAACAGGCTGCGGCAAAAGCTCTTTGGTCAATTTGATTCCAAGATTTTATGACGCAGACTCCGGGCAGGTTTTAGTAAACGGCATAGATGTAAAAGATTACCATTTAAAAGATTTAAGAGAAAAAATAGCATTTGTATTACAAAAATCAGAGCTTTTCAGCGACAGCATAGCAAACAATATAAGTTGGGGTAAACCTGGAGCAGAATTAGAAGAAATAAAAGTCTCAGCAAGAATTGCTCAAGCAGATAGCTTTATTAACGAAATTCCTGAAAAATACGAAAATATTATAGCAGAACGCGGAATGAGTTTATCAGGCGGTCAAAAACAGAGAATTTCCATAGCAAGAGCTGTATTAAAATCTGCTGAAATCATGATTCTAGACGATTCAACCAGTGCCTTAGACCTTAAGACAGAAAGAGAATTTTATGAAGCTTTGACAAAAGCTAAACCAGATTGCACTAAGATTATAATTGCTCAAAGAATAGCCTCGGTTAAACGGGCAAACAGAATAGTAGTAATAGAAAACGGTTCTATCTGTGCCTGTGGAAGTCATGATGAACTTTTAAAGAACTGCGATATCTATAAAGACATTTATAATTCTCAGATAGGTGAGGAGGCTAAAAATGGCTGATTCAGAACAAAAAGACAAAACGCCTCCAAAAGTTCAAAGACCTGGCCGTTTTCGACCTAGTGACAGATTCGCAGAAATTCAGCATGCTTCAGATATTTTGGGCACTTTAAAACGTATCTGGAAATATTTTGCAAAAGAACAACTTTTACTGATTGTTATCTGTACACTGGTTGTAATCGCATCATTCTGCGGGTTTATTTTTGCTCCTGCACTACAAAGTAAAGCAATAGACATTATTGCCAAAAAGTCTGACGGTAACCTAAACATTTATATTGGGTTAATGCTTGCCGCATATTTGGTAGCTTCAGTTATGGGTATGATTCAAGAAATTTGCAGTGCAAAGCTTAGCCAAAGAATCGTTAAGAAATTGCGTGAGGAGCTGTTGGCTAAAATTGTTGATTTGCCAGTAAGTTACCTTGATACTCATTCTCATGGCGATGTTATGAGTAGAATGACTAATGATATAGAAAATATTTCTAATACAGTATCTCAATCTTTGCCATCTATTTTCTCTGGGGTTTTAACTACTATCGGAATAGCGGTGGCAATGTTCTGGTATTGCTGGCAACTTGCATTGTTAAGTATGCTTACAGTTGTATTAACTATATTATCTACAAATTTCCTTTCTAACAAAGTCAGAAAATACTCCAAAAAGCGTTCAGAGTTATTGGGCAAGTTAAATGGAACCGTTGAAGAAATGGTTTCTGGTTATAAAACAGTTATTGCCTACAATCATCAGGATATTACCATTGATAATTTCTCTGAAACCTCTGATAAACTCACAAAAGCGGGTATTAAAACCGAAATTTTCAGTGGAATTATGGGCCCGGTAATGAACGCTATCAATAATATCAGTTTTGTTATTATAGCTACTTTTGGTGGTTATTTTGCTTATAAGGGTATCATTACTGTAGGGGTTATTTCTGCTTTCATTCTCTACGCGAAATCCTTTGGCAGACCAATAAATGAAATTGCTATGATTTATGGTCAGCTTCAAAATGCTATTGCAGGTGCAGAAAGAGTTTTTCATGTTTTAGATGAAGGAAACGAAAATATGGAAGGCAAAGAATGTAAAATAGAAAATGCCGCCAATATTGAGTTTAAAAACGTTAATTTTTCTTATGTTCCTGGAAATCCAATTATTAATGATTTTACACTTAGTATTCCATCAGGGAAGAAAGTTGCTTTGGTCGGTTCTACCGGCTGTGGCAAAACAACAATAGCAAATCTAATTCTAAGATTTTATGATATTGATAGTGGTGAGATATTGGTTGATGGTCAAAAATTATCTGAAACATCTAGAGATTCTTTAAGAAAAGCAATTGCTATAGTTTTGCAAGACAGCATATTGTTTACAGATACTGTTAAAAACAATCTTAAATATGCAGATGATACTGTTTCTGATGAAGATATGATAAAGGCTGCCGAATTAAGCCATTGCAATAAATTCATTGAAAACCTTCCGGAAGGATATGATACAGTTCTCAATGCAGCCGGAGCAAATTTAAGCCAAGGGCAAAGACAGCTTTTGACTATTGCCAGAGCTTTTGTTGCTGACCCTAAAATATTGATTCTTGATGAAGCTACTTCAAATGTTGATACACGAACAGAAAAGGCTATTCAGAATGCAATGCAACAGGTAATGAAGAATCGCACAAGCATTGTTATTGCTCATCGTCTTTCAACTATTCGAGATGCAGATATAATCATCGTTATGGATAAAGGGCATATTGTGGAACAGGGTAATCATGAGTCTTTGCTTGCTGCAAAAGGCAAATACTACGACCTCTATATGACTCAGTATGCAGGCTTTGCTACTTGATTTCTTCTACTCAGAATAATTTGGTTCAAAAAGCAAAACCCAAACAGTTTGGAATACTATTTTAATATCTAATAAAATATTGTAATAATCGAGATAATAATAGTCGTAAGTTACTTTATCTACAAGTTTCAAGTAATATCTAGAGTTTACTGCTGCTAAGCCGGTAACACCAGGCTTAACAGAAAGACGTCTTCCTTGAAATTCAAGAAATTCATTAACAAAATAGGGTCGCTCTGGTCTTGGACCTACAACAGACATTTCTCCTGTAAGGACTAAGAAAAACTGAGGTAGTTCATCAATCCCATATTTTCGAATGAATTTACCAAGCTTAGAAACTCTCGGGTCGTCAGCAGTTGATACCGTTGGACCACTCTGTGCTTCTGAGCCCATTTTCATAGATCTGAATTTTATGACATCGTATTCTTTTCCATTAAGCCCAACTCTTTTTTGTTTATAGAAAATCGGACCTGGAGAATCTATTTTTACTAAAAATGCAGTTAAAAGCATTACTGGAGAGGTTATTATAATTGCAAATATTGAAAAAAGAATATCGAATGATCTTTTAAGAAACTTTTGTGTTTCAGTAAGAGGGTGAGAACATATGGTTATCAATGGAAAATCTTCTAAACTTCTCAAACCTATAGAAGCCGCAGTTTTACTTGGATCAACAGATATTCTTACATTGAATTTATGAGGTTCTTCTTTGCGTTGGTAATAAATCTGTGCCCAAAACTTATCTAGATTAATATTTGTGTCGGTTACAAATATTTCATGAACATGCTTAAATATAACTTCTGAAGCTAATTCATCTATTTCGCTAGATTTCATTGTTCTGACAATTCGAAATCTAACTCCGCCTCTACGATGAAAGTGGTTTATGATTCTTTTGCCTTCAGTAGGGTCACCAACAATAATTGCTTTTACAAGATTTGGGTGTGGTCTGAATATTCTCGAAACAATTATTCTAACCAAAAAAATGGCAAAAATACAGATAGCTGTTGCTATAAGCATTATTGGTCTTGGAAAATTATGAGATAATGCAGCAAAGCTTCGAGACATAAAACCAACCAGGTTAAATACAATAAAAGAACACAACAACGAACTTGTTGTATGAAATACTATGTCTGATGCTGCTTTTAAACTTCTAAGATTAAAAAGTCCGGAAATGCATCCAAAAAAGATATAAAAAGCAAAAAGATACCACTTAACTTGATTGTAAGAAGTTATGTAAGGGTCTACTGGTCCAGAGTTAGATAACCATATTTCAAATGTTTTTCTAAAAATAAAATCTAGAAGAAACATATCACAAAAAAACAATAGTAGCGATAATATTCCTTCTGCACCTTGAGGTAGCCTAAAGCTAAATCTCTTTAGTTTTGTACTTAGAGACATAATTTAAGGCCTACTTCAAAGATAATTCTATTTCGTTTGCTATATCGTCAAGGTTTAATATTCTTACTGCTGCTTGCTGTTCAAGGGCTGCTCTAGGCATTCCATAAACAACGGAAGAATTGCGGTCTTGTGCAATAGTTAAACCACCCATAAGTTTAATATTCTTTAAACCTCTAACACCATCTTCGCCCATACCGGTAAGAATTATTCCTATGGCATTTTGAGCAAATTCTTTTGCGGCAGAGAAAAAGAGGGTATTAATACAGGGTGCAAACTGGTCTTTTTCTACAAGATTTGAAGAAATTGTAAAAGTGCATTTCCCGTCAAGACTACGATTAACCTTAGTTTGATGGTCTCCTGGACAAATATAGACAATTGAATTTTGTAACTGCTCGCCATCACAAGCTTCTTTTACTTTTATTCTACATATAGTATTTAGTCTTGAAGCAAATGCAGCAGTAAACGCTTTTGGCATATGCTGAGCAATTACTATAGGAGCAGGCAAATTAGGATCTAAGTTTGATAATATTTTTTGTATAGCTGGCGGACCACCAGTTGAAGCTCCAATAAATATTACTTTTGTAATACGTTCTTCTTTTACTGCAAAACGAACTGTTTGAGCTTTTGAAACAAATTCAAGCTTTATTGAATGTGGTTTGCTAACAGAAGCATTGTGAATCTTTTGAACTAATTCACTTTTTAATTGAAGAATGTTTGTCGAAAAAGTTGAACCTGGTTTAGGAACATAATCTACAGCCCCTAAATCTAATGCGTCTAGGGTAACTTTTGCTCCCTCATGTGTTAGAGAGCTTACCATAATAACTGGTGTAGGTTTGATTCGCATTATTTCTTTTAATGCTTGTAACCCATCCATTATCGGCATTTCGACATCCATAGTTACTACGTCAGGTTTTAATCTGACAGTTCTATCTATTGCTTCTATGCCATTAGCAGCTGAACCAACTATTTCAATAGTAGGATCAGATTTTAACATTCTTTCGATAGCAGTTCTCATAAATGCAGAATCATCTACTATGACAACTCTTATTTTCTTTTCTTCCATTTTTATCTGCTTTCTGGCTTTTTATAAGCATAACTTCCTTGATTGTCTACTACTTCAAATTTATTTTTAGGGAATGGAAAACATTCGCTTTCCCCTATAAATAAAATTCCGCTTGGATTTAAACAATCAAAAAAAGTATCTAGTAATTTATTTCTTAGTACTTCATCAAAATATATTAACACGTTTCTGCAAAAAATAATATCAGAGCCTTGCATTATTTTTAAACTTGAAACATTTTTTAAATTAAGCCAATGAAAATCGACTTTATTTCTAATATCTTCAGATATTATGCAATTTCCATTTTCATCATATTTCCCTATTGGAAAACCAAGCTTATCTTCAAAAAATTCTATTTTTCCATGTAATGATTTTGAAGTATAAACACCTTCTTTTGCTATTTTAAGACTGTTTTTGTTTATGTCACCAGCATTAATCCTAAACTTAGCTTTAGGATTATTTTGCTGGAAATCTTTTGCTATCATAGCAATAGAATATGGCTCTTCACCATGAGAACAACCTGCGCTCCATATTTTCAAAGGGAATTCAAAATTATTTTTCTTAAAAAACCAAGGGAAATACTGATAAATTAAATATTCAAACTGTTTTGGATTACGAAAAATATAGCTTTCACTAATCGTGATTTCGCTAATGAAGTTATCTATAATCAAAGAATTATTTTTGTAGTCTTTTAGCAAATCTATATAACTGTCGAGATTAAAATAATTCAACTGATTCATTTGTTCCAAAAGCTTTTTTTCAACACGCTTTTGAGGAATACGTTCTAGAAGTATTCCAGCATATTCTTTAATTATTTTGCTAATTATTTCGTAATGTTTTTTCTTTATTATAATCATGCTTTATGATATGGCTCTCCAAACATTATCGATATTGCACGATAAAGTTGTTCAGAAAGAACTAGAAGAGCTAACTGATGATTCAATGTTAAAGGGGAAAGAGAAATGTATTCGTTGGCTAAAGCTTTAACCCTAGGATCATGACCTTCTGCTGCTCCTAAACAAATAGTTAAACGATTGCATCCTGATTTCATTTTTGTCTCAAGCCATTTTACAAATCCATTTGTATCAGGACATTTAACATGCTCATCTAAAGCAATAATAGATTCTTTGCCACTCAGACGTTTTACAAGTTCGTCTTGAGTCTTGCAGTTTATTATTTCAACTGGAAGACGATTTGAACATCTTTCTAGATAAAGATCAATGAGCTTTTGATAGGGTTTGTCCTGTATTTTGCCAGGCATCAAGATTTCTATTTTCATCCTAAGGCCTTTCTTTGTGAAAGATTATTCTCTAATGCTGAAATAAGCTTAGTCTTTAACTTATCTGGAAGCTTATTTCCAATTATAAGTCTTTCACTTGGAATGTCTTGACTTGCAACGGTTATGTGCATATTTCTAAAGGCTTGTCCATCAAAATCTAGAAAAGATTCTATAGATTCTAATGCTTTTTCTTTTGTGTTAGACTCTTGACTAAGATGCATTAATACTATGCTTTGAGGAACTTTTGTCATCCTTGAAAGTATTCCTCGAACCCCTTCATTAGGTAAGTGACCTGTTTTGCTTTTAATTCTTTGCTTTAACCAACTCGGGTAAGAGCAATCTTTAAGCAATTCTGCATCATAGTTGCTTTCTATACAAAGTAAATCAGCATTTTTTGTATGGGCAATAACTTCTTTAGTTACACAACCAAGGTCTGTTGCCATAACCATAGAGTAATTCTGACTTTCGATATGAAGTCCCATTGGTTCTGCAGCATCATGTGGAACTTTGAACGCGGTGCATAAGCAACCACTAATTTCGAAGAGCTCTTCATACTTTAATGAATAATATTCTGTTAGCGGAATTCCTTTGTTGGCTAAAGCCAAAGCAGTACCTCTTGTGCAATAAATTTTTAAATGGGGTGCCTTCTTTAGCAATACCTTTAAACCTTTAATATGATCATCATGCTCGTGGGTTATGAATATACCCTCTAAGTCGTTTAAAGTTAGTTCATTAGCTGCTAAATAGTCACAAATTCTTTTACAAGAAATACCTGCATCTAACAAATAATAGGAATTCTCAAGTTCTAACAAAGCAGAATTACCCTTGCTTCCAGAACCAATAAAAGTAATACCGAGCACAATTACCTCAAAATATTTTTTAGAATGATGAAATTATGCTACTTTTAACGCAAAAAAGTCAATAGGTATTTGTATCTTGCCTAAAGAAAAGCTTTTAACTTATTTAGATTTTAATCTGTTTTCGTCAAGCTTAAACATTATTAATGGGGGCATAGAAACTTGCAAACTTTCAAATTTAGCTTTAATGCCAGTCACTAAACCTGAAACATCTTTTGTTATTCTTGCAGTATTTAAAGTAGTTTCTGTAGTTTTTCTTCTTTCTTCTAACTTAGGAAGATTTTCTTCAGCCCATTTTTTCTGATGAGATAATGTAACTTTTGCTTCATCCAAAGCTGTAAGCAAAGTTTCTAGATATTTCTTATTGCTCTTTAAAAGTTCTATATTTTCAGAATCCTTTTTATCGGGTATTTCTTTTGATATTTCTGCAATCTGTTTTGTAATCTTTTCTTTATTATCTGCAATCATTCTAGGATAATCATTGGTAGCACTTGAAATAAATTCATTGTGCATATCTATTAAACATTTTAAACAAATCAGATAGGTTTCATAATATTCTATGGCAATATCATAATTGCTTGGGTTTCTTGTAACTCGTTCTTCATATTTTTTGATTATTGTATTTATATTTTCTAAAGAAAAGGTTAGTTCAATAACCTCATTATTAGGTCTGTTGGAATCGTTATAAGCTTCTTCTTTAGTTTTTACAATATGCTTAACGTAATCAGATTTGCTATCGGTGGGTTTAGAAGACAAGCAGTTCTTTAATTCGTTTTCTTCTTGATCCAAACGATTCTGCAGCTTTTTCTTTTCTGATTTCCCTCCATACCAAGGTCTTTTGGAACTGGCATTTTCCATCTTTTTTTCTGTTTTTACAGCTTCTTTTGCTTTTTTGATAATTATATCTTCTATTTTGTTAACCATTGAGCCCACCCAACTTGGGCTTCTATCTGGTCTTTCACCACCGATTGTTCCTGAAAATGCAGAATTATTTATAATTAGAATAAAAGTTAAGCAAAGAATTAGTTTTTTCATTTTTATCTTCCTAAACATTGTTATAGCTAAAGATTTTAAGCCTGATTAGACTTGGTTCAATCATTCACTATTCCGTTGTAATCAAGCAAAGTAATTTTTGCTAGTAGTTTAACATAGTCATAGGTTAATTGCTATATTAAGTTGACGTTAATATTTACTGCTTTTATAATAAAAAAATCTATATGGAGGGAATAAATGAGAAAACTTTTTTGGGTGATTTGTTTGTGTGTGTTTGTTGCCTCGTCAGTTTATTCGAAACCTTTATCGGATTGTTATGCTGACCAAGCAATTGGTGTTATTTGTTTGGGTAATACCGATGCAAGAAATTTATTTGGCTTAGATGGAAAAGAAACTGAAACAACCAAAGTTACAAAGGCTGTTATTTCTACCTTAAAGAAAAGATTTGCTATTGATTTAGAAAATCAACTAGAACAAATAGGCTTTTTTTTAATATCAAAACCAAATGATGGTATAAATAATATGCCTGGTGGTCCAGGGCAAATGAGACCAGATTCTTTTGAATTTGTTGGTTACATTGGTGGAAATTTTGAACCCAAGAATATAGTTCCATTAATAAAAGAAATGGCAGCGGCTAATAAAGAAACAATAAAAATTGGCTCAATATCTGTTAACGGGAAAAAAGCTCAAGCTCTTTTTGCCAAAAACTTTAGATTGATTTTTTATAGTCGTAATATACTGCTTTTATGCAAAGATTCTGCTGTCAGTTTAATGGAAAATAAGAATATTACTTTTTCTAAGGCTCCATCTTTCGTTGAAGGATTAATGGAACGTACTAATTCCTTTCTATATATGGGTAAAGAAGCGGCAATAAAAATTTGTACAGCTCAGATGTCAAATATTCCAGGTGTCGACAACATAGAATCTTTATCTTGCTATTTAAAAGATGGATTAATCTATGGTGAAACAGGCTTTAAAGATGAAGCTACTGCTCAAAATATGATGGCAAATATAGAAAAATATACAAAAGATTACTTGGTTATTCAAGAAAGAGAATTTGAAAGAGCTAAAGAAGCCCTAAAAAATACTCCCCTAGAAAATCTTTTAAGTGAAATAGGTAAAATATATGTTTCTGCCAAAAACAAAGATTTTGTTAATAATTTAAAGGTATCACAAAAAGGCTGTTCTATTATTTCCTCTAGTCCCTTTGATGGATATGGAAAATCAATGTTAGCCATTGCAGGTGTTGGAGTTGTTGCCGCTATGGCAATACCAAATTTCAAACAAGCTAGAGATTCTGCACGCCAAAAGGCGTGTTTCTCTAATATTAGAGTTCTGACTGGTGCTATGGAAATGTATAATATGGATCATAATACTA
>CAMJNS010000046.1 GCA_946407375.1 uncultured bacterium | reverse complement strand
AGATGTTTACAGAGCTTGAAGCTGATTTCAAGAAATCGACCTACCAGACTTCAGAGTATAAAAAATGTCAAGAACTCTGGAAAAAGATAAAACAGGCTAAGCCAGAGCTAGAAAACGAAGTTTCGTCACTCTCTTCTGCCGTCGCCGCTGTAAAGGCTCATCTCGCACCTACTCCCGCTGGGGAATAAGAAAAGAAGCTCCGCCACCCTAAACAATCCTATATACCTTAGCCGGAAGTGCTTTGCCTTTAAACTGAACTTCTCCGTATTCTTCTGTCTTTATCTCATTCTTAATTAGATACATTACGTCTTCAGAAACTACGCATTTGTTAGATTCAAGTTTTTCTGCAAAAGAAGCAATTCTGGCTGTTACGTTAACCGAGTCACCTATAATGGTAAAATCTCGTTTTTGTCCTACTCCTAAGTAGCCAGAAATAACCAGACCATAATTTACTCCCACTGCAACTTTAAAATGCAAATTGGGGTTGTTTTCTATAAGATGTGCTGCTTTTGCGGCATTAATGGCTGTTTCTTCTGCTGTTTTATCGCCTAAATGGAAAGCTATAAGCAGTTTTTCACCCATTATTTTATCTATATCTCCGCCGTACTGAATAACTGTGTCTGCTATTATAGCTATTTGTTCTCTGAGTTTTGTAAACAATTCTGACGGCATCAAAGTTTTCATGGCTTTATCAAAATCTGTCGGCATCACATACATCAATACAGCATTTATCTTTTTACTTTGGCTGTCAGCAGATTTTGCAGTAACTTTTAGAGCAGATTTTGAAACCATACTGTTCATAAACTGCTTTTCCTCTAAGCCCTTCATCATTTTATCAAATGAATTACATAAAGCTCCAAGCTCGTCATTTCTAGAAAAACCTGTTCTATATTTATAGTCACCTTTTGCAGCTTGCCTTGCACCATATATCAGTTGTTTGATTGGTTCAAGCAAATCGAAGATAATGCTTTGAGCAATAAGATAAATCATTATTATAAAAGAGACAATTAATAATGAATAATTTATGAGATTGTTCCTGGCTTCTTGGGTTAGTGGTTTTTCTGAACCTAAACTAATGTATATGTTGTCTGAAACGAAATTGCCTTTTCTAGCTTCAAGAAAATGAGGTCCATGAAGATTGACAGTCTTTGAAACAGGCAAGTAACTTGTATTTATCCATGAAGATGTAAGACAGAATTCCTTTAATGATTTTAAATCTTCTTTTTTATTATTGTAAGTATAGTAGTAATAGTCTCTATCATAGAAGAAATAATCCCCGATATTAATATGAGACGAATAGAAAGAGTATAATTCATTACCCACCGATCCAGAAGCAATATGCTGCTTATATGGAACGGCATCATTCCTTATGCTGCACATATAAGGGAGGAATTCATTTGAAAAAAATGTAAAGACAAATACTACGTAATCAGGTTTTTCAGGAGAGGGTAAGGGAACGATATAAAAACCAGCAGTGCTGAAGGTTACACTTATACAAGTAAGATTATCTATAAAGTTGACCATTCTTACTGCAAAACTGCTGCCAAACATTGAACCATAGCCTTCAACAACTTTTTCTGTTATTATCTCGTCTTTTGTTTCATTAACATCAACCTTGCCATAGCTATTTTGGTTATTTTTCAAATAAACGCATTTACCTGCTTTTGACAGAATTGTTGCAAAATCACTTAGATGGTTTTCGTTTAAATTCTTACTGCTTTTTGATCCAGAAACCCCAACAGTCCAACCGTTTTTGCCTATGATAAATATTTCTGGAATTCGGAAAAATGGGTTTAAGGGCTTAAAATATACTTTTTTGTAATTAGTTTCTAACATATCATTCAGGAATATTCTTATATTTTTAAGCGCTTCTTTCTGTTTCTCAGGGCTTTCAGAGTTGTTTGCTTCATTAACGTATTGCTGAATGGTATTAGAACGTGCTATTTTTCTTAAGAATGTTTGACAAAGAGGATGATAATATAATTCTCTTTCTTCTATTTCATCCATAAGCTTATTAAGCTTCATACGAGTTTCAGATTTTTTAACATTAAAATCTTCGTTAACGTAAAGATAAGAAACAAAACCGACTGTTAACAATGGAAGGATTGCTGAAGCAATTATATCGGTTCTCAATTTAATTGCTACTGTATTTCCCCATAATTCAAAGACTTTCTTTAAGCAAAAACCTATAACAACATATATAGAAATAATAATTAACATCAAATAAAGATTGAATTTAAATCCAGATGTATAATACTCGGCCAAATCCTGTGTTATTAAGTAATATGTCCAGGTTTCATTCCCTATTTTAATACTGTCATTTTTATAGCCTTTTCTTTCAATCAGAGCAGTATTATTAAAGTTATTTTTAATAAATTCCTGTTCTCTTAATGGAAAATTTTCTGAAAAATACCATGAATCGGATTTATGAAAGGCTAATAAAAGGTTATTTTTGGCTAATAGAGTAAAATACTTTGGCAGATTAAGATTAACTGTTTCAGTAGGCATTCCGCACAATACGTAAGCAACATAGTTTTTGTGTTCTTTATCAAAAATTATGTTTGTATCCACATACATTTCTTTGTCTTCTAAAGTTGCTAAAGCAGAACGTCTGTAGTGAGTAGATCTTATATGAAAACTATTAGTCAGATTTCCCATTAAGTTTTGAATAATTTTATTCTTTTCTTCTCTTTTATATCCGTATTTGTCTTTTTTTAAAATATAAGCCAAACTTGCTATTTTAACACAGGTATCAGAAGTAAAACCATTACTGCACCAATCAGCTATTTCTGTTGTCTCACCTTTATATAGACTGCAGCAATAATAAGGAATTGGCTTACCGGATTTTTCATAATCAGCCGATATTTTTTTTATTATTTCAATACTGTTTTTGTTGCCCTCATTGGCGGTTAAAGCTTTGGTGATATCTTCATAAAAATCGAAGCATAGAGTTTCAAATGCTGATTTTAATACTTCATCGCATCTTAATTGCTCGCTTAATCTTAAACATTCTTTGTCTGATTCTGATTTTAGATTATCAAACTTTGTAAAATAAACACTGTTACTTCCTATTAGTATAAAAACAGCTATGAAAACAAAAACTAATATATTCAGTCTCAAATCAGTATTATTTTTTTTCTCTTTATCATCTGCCTGCAAAGAAAAAATATTGTATGCTTCTTTTTCTTCTTTTTCTGCTTCATTATTGTTTTGTTTATCCTTAGTTAGTTTGAGGTTTTCACTGGTTGTATTTATTATTCTATCTATCGAGTAAACGTTAAAATTCTCACCTTTGCTATCGATACTTAGGCTTTTGAACCCGAATTTTTCTACTTTTTTAGCAATATCTTCCCCAAAAACTAACGGGAATTCAGGATTCTGTATGGATAAAGCTTCATATTTTGCAGCTTTTTTTAAAGGGTCTCCTAAAATTGCATAGTCTAATCTGGTATCAAGACTACCGACTGTTCCTGAATACATCGTACCATAACATAATCCAACCCCTATTTTATATGGGAAAAGGCCAACCTTTTTTCTGCGGGCATTGATTGAAGCTAGCTTTGAAATCATCATACTGCCCGCTTTAAAGGCTCTTTCTAAAGCATCTTCTTCAAAATCTGTATTTTCAGGAAATACTGCTTCAATGGCATCACCGATGAACTTATATATCAAGCCGCCGTTTTCAGAAATAATCTTAGTCATTTCAGCAAAATGCTCGTTAAGCAAATCTGTTATCAAAGTAGGCTCGTATTTTTCGCTGGTTCCTGTAAAATTACGAATGTCCGAAACCAATGCAACCCCTTTGAATGTTTCTGTATCATTTAAAAGATCGTTAGAGTGCTTTTCTATAGCCTTCACCGCTTGGTCAGATATAATCTTAGAAAGACGTTCTTTTTCCCTAAGACCTTCTATCATTTTGGAAAATTCGTTAGAAAGATTCCCTAATTCATCTTTAGGTTCATTTTTAAAGCCTACTTTTAAATTACCAGTAGAAACTTCATCCAATGCACCTTTTAAGGCTGAAATTGGTTTTAGAAAAACTTCTGCTGAACGTTTGCTGCAAAGCCAGAGAATGTATAATGAAAAAACTATTAAAAAAATTAGTATTATTATTCTTATATATATTTTTTTTACTATATCAAATATGCTTATCCAGCCGATTAACACTGTTTGATTAAAGTTTACTGCCGGCATGGCTACTACTAAATTATCTTCAACATCGAAAACGTCTGTCTTTTTAGAAGTTATTGTGAGTCTGGCTATTTCCGTAATTTTATTAATCAGTTTTTGAGAGGCATGGCGAGTGCCAATATACGATAGACTTTGGCCTTTTATTCTAAAAGCAATGAAATTCTGATTCTGATTGTTAAAAGTATAGCTGTCAAATGCCCTCTGGATAATTTTATGATCTATAGTTTTATCATCCCAGACAACAAAAAGCATATATTTTACTTTTCCATCTATCTTTATGTAGTCAAAAATATAGTAAGTTGAAGCAAAACCGCCGTTTTTTCTTGCTATAGGAACAGAAAAATGCTTGTTGATACTGCTATCTAGTTTTTCACCAACAAAAGACTCATAGGTTGCACTGTCGAAATTTTCTTCCTCGTTGCCTTTGTATTCTTTCATTGTTTTTTCTGCTTCGGGGTTTTCTTCTATTAGTTTGTTTCTTAAAAGATTAACCTGTGACGGAATGATAGAATCAACAAAAGGTTTAATATTGAAATTAGTTGGAGCATTACCCTCTAGAAAGGCTCCATCACCTGCTTCATCAAGTATTTTAACTCCTAGAATCGGAAGCTTTTCTGTATTTTCAAATATATCAACAACTCGCTGAGCAACGATCTTTTCTTTTATACCATTTTCTTTTATTAGCTTAGCAAGCTTTTCATCATTAATAGCTTTTACAAAAGCTGTTCTATACTTTTTTACACTTTCAACTTTCTGGAGGTCGAAAGCTTTTAAAGCTGTCTGCAAATCTGAAACAGAGTTATTTATGATCGTATTCCTATATTCTTTTATATAACCATAAGCAACAACACAAAGAAGTGATAATGGTAAAACAGAAGCCAATACATAAGACAGAGTAAATCTTGTCGTGAGATTTGTTTGAGGCCATTTTTTAAAAGCAATTCCAAAGCTTAAAACTTGAAAAAGAATTAATAAAGTAAAAACATCAATAAAAATCAGCCATTTAGGCATCACAAAACCTTTTACTGATTTTACTAAAACAACTGCGATATGGGTTGCGCCTCTTCCTAAATGGCAGAAACCAGTGTAATTGCCCAAGGGAACTCTTTGTGGCAAGCTTTCTTTAAAATATTTCTCCAAATCATTTTTGTCTTGTATAGTTATTGTTTCTGCCCATTTTAGAAAGGTCTTCGATTTATCTAATGGAGCTGGTATGCAGGCTTCCCCATAGTCTTTATAAATGGGTAGGAAAGCACCAGCAACTTTTCTTCTTTGCTGCAGGTTTTTTAAAGCTAGCTGGCGACCATAGCTGTCATAATTGTTTACTTCGCTGCAGACTAAAAAAGCACCTATTATTTCATTTTCATTTAATGATGTGTAATCCCAGATAAACCAGGAAGCATTGTGAATGCCGTTTGAAAAAGTTGATATGCCGCGCAAATCTTTTGCTATTGCTGTTAGGTTAGTATACTTACCTAACAGCATTTTTGCAAAAGTTTCATTGTTCTTCTTCTTAACCTCGTCAGTTATAATGTTGTTATTCAGATTGTATAGATGCTCAAAGGCAAGGCATAGACCCCTTTTTCCGCTTTTAATATCTCCTTTGTAATAAATTAGATCTGTTTTCGATGTTTTAGGTATAAATTTAAAAACATAAAAATGATGTTTGGGAAATGGTTTTGAAAACACTCTATTTTCTGTTTCAGCTAAGTAATCTGCAGACAAAAAATCTTTATTCTTCTTTTTTTGAGAATCATTATTAATTCTTTCAAAAAAATTTCCAAAAAGGGCTTCAATCTGAAGACCAAAATCAGCTTCGGAAGATAGAGTTTCTGCTTCTTGAAGGGCTTTTTTCTCCTGTTCTTTTAAAGCCCGTTCTTTATTTTTATAAGATAAATAAAAAAAACTTACATTTAATGAAATTAAAGGAATAACAAAGAGCAGAATAATAAATATAATATTATATTTTTCTGAAGCAGATTTGTTGTTCATTTCAATTATTATAGTTCTCAGCTTTTAGGTTTGATAATAATATTTTATTGTTCCAAATTATCAGAGTCAAGAATTTAATCAACTAGCTTTAGGCTACAACCCATAAGAGTTATAATGGTTGGAAGAGTTATATGAGTGTGACACTTCGTGGTGGGACAATTGCTGACACAATTTGTGGAACGGTTTCGCCTGTGGAGGTTGCTACAGTTTCCACAGTGAAACGTCTCACAAGCAACTAAGTTGCTGTTCCACAGTGAAGCATTCCACCTTCCTTTACTGGATTGCCTCCGACTGCTGCGCAATCAGCCTCATCAGTTTCGCTTACGGTCAACATCTCCCAATGACAGTTTTGGCAGGAACTTTCGTTTTCTAAAACAATTCCCTAAGCTCTATACTCTATGCTCTAATCTCTAATTAGGTGTATTATTTTTGCACAGTTGAATGACCAAAAAGTATACATTCATTTTTAAAGTTAGACTAATTCAAAATCAGCTAATCATAAGTTTTTATGTTTATTTTTCCCTTAACAAAATACATATTGACTTCTAACTTATAATAATGTAAAACTGACTCGTGGGTCAGTTTATATTCTCGACCCGTTAGTCGGTATACTCAAAAATCGATTAAAAGTCCTTAAGGCAGGCAGTTTTAATGCAGAAGAAAAACGAACAAACTATGAGCCGTATTTACGACTCAGCGGAAAAATTGTTCTCTGAAAAAGATTTCCATGATGTAAAAATGGAAGAAATTGCTAAAAATGCAGGCGTTGGTAAGGGTACAATCTACACCTACTTCAAAAGTAAGGAAGATTTGCTTTTTCAATGCTTAAATCATAATGTTGAAGAACATCAGAAAGGCTTTTACGAAGTAGTAAACTCAGGCAAAGATTTTAAATCTACTTTGCCTAATGCTTTCGACTTTATGTATGCTTTCTTCAAAGAAAAAGCCCCTTTGATTCAACGCATTATGGCATTATTGCCAAAATTAAAACTTTCTGAAACAGATATAAAACATTGCCGAGAGATGTTTCTTAAAGGCTTAGATATAAGTTCTGGCTTTTTCCAGAGAGGCATAGATGAAGGCATTCTGACCAACTCTATGACCTCAAGGCAAATTGCCATTATTTTCCAGAAAATGTTTGACTTCAACGTAATGTTTGCCTTTTATGGCGAACCTGAGATGAGTGTTGAAGATTGTTATAGATTTTTTACCAAGACTTTTTTCAGACAGGAGTAATCAATGTATAAATCAAAGTTATCTGCTCTGTTTTTATTAGCAATGTTGGTTGCTGGACCTTCATTTGCCCAAGAATACAAGATTCAGCCCTTAGATAAAGACTTGAATCCCATAGAAACCCCAGAAGAAATTGCTGAAAAAGAATATAATTTCTCTGACTTCGATTTAGATTCTGCTTTAGAAATAGCTCTTAACAGCAATAGATCAATAAAGAATGCTATTACTAATGTTGAAAAAGCAGATGCGGCTGTATGGCAGGCAAGAACTGCCGCCAGTGCAAAAGTATCAGCAGAAGTTACTCAAACCAAATTAGAAGATGGTCAACAACGTGGTGTTAAAAATGCTACAATTGATGACGTTAACGGTTCTCATATTAGACTTACTCAACCTATTTATCTTGGTAAAGCTGATAGAGCAGGAATTACCTCCGCTCGTCTGGGAAGAGACATTGCAAAATCTTCGCAGACCCTAACAAAACAGAACATAGTAATGGCTGTAAGCAGAGCTTATTATAACTGGCTTTATGCAAGAGAAGTAGAAAATGTCGGAAAAATGGACTTGGATTTGGCTCAAGCTCATTATGATTTGGTAAATAAAAGATATCAAGCAGAACAAACATCTAAATATGAATTACTTCGTGCCGATGTTAGATTAGCACAGTACAAAAGCTCTTATTTAAGCAATAAAAATGATGCTGTAATGGCTAAGCTTTCATTGCTGAAACTTTTGTCTTTGCCAATGGATACAAATCTTGACACTACTGCAAAACTTGAAATTGAAGAATTATATCCTGATGTTGAAGAAGATTTGCAAAATGCAATAGATTTGCGAGAAGACCTTAAGATTTCAAGAGCTCAGAAAAAGATAGCTCAGCAGTCTCTTGTTTCAGCTAGAAGTGGCGGTAAACCTTCCGTTGTATTAAGTGCTCAATGGGGTTATGACAAGCCATCTTCAAGATTAGCCAGCGGAAGAAATGCTGATGACACTTGGAATACAACCTTAGCTTTGAGTATGCCAATTTGTGATGCAAGTTTAACAAGAAGCAAAGTTAAAAATGCTAAAGCAGGCATAAAAGAAGCTGAAAACAACTACGAAGAAAGTGTTGAAAACACTGAATTGGAAGTTTATAGAGCTGCATTAAGCCTTCAGACAGCTATTGAAGTCCTTGCTTCTCAGAAAGAAAACTTGAAACAAGCAGAAGAAACTTTGAGATTAGCTAAAGTTAGATATGAAAATGGTCTTTTCACTCAAATAGACTTATTCGACGCGGAAAACGCCTGGTCTAACGCAAAGCTAATTTATTTGCAGGCTATTTTCAATCATCATAATGCAAGACTTGCTTATCAACTTGCAATTGGTAAGCTTGGACGTGATATTAAGGGGTTCTAATCAATGTTAAAACAAAGTAAATCCGTTAAAGAAAATCAAACGAAGACTAAATCACAACATTGGCTACTAAAAGTTATTGTTGTATTTGCAATTTCTGCTGGTATTTTCTTTGGAATCAACTCTATGGGTTCAGCAGCAACTAATACAACCCAAACAGTAAATACAAAAGAAGCTAATGCTGCAACCCAAACAGTAAATACAAAAAATAACTCAGACCAAACAGAACAGGCTATTCCTGTTTTTGCAGACAGAGTAACAACCCAAACAATTAGCCAGAAAATTAAAACTTCTGGTGAAATAAAGCCTATGTTAGGCGTAAGCTTAATTCCAGAAGCCTCTGGTAAAATAGAAGAAATATTTGTAGATGTTGGTGACTATGTTAAAAAAGGTCAAAAGCTTGCTCAAATAAATGATGAAACCCAACAGGCTCAGTATTCTCAAGCAAAAGCAGCGTTAAATGTTGCTAATGCGGCAATAAAGATGCAGGAAGTTACTATAGAAAGTGCAAGATCTTCTCTTGTTTCTGCAAAAGCAGCTGTTGAAGCTTCCGAATCTCAATTAAAGAATTTAACGGTTACTAGAAAACGTCTTGAAAAACTCTTTGCAGAAGGGGCTGTTTCAAGGCAAGATGTAGACAATATCATCACTCAGTATGATAATGCTAATGCTGCTCATATAGCAGCTCAGACTAACGTAAAAAGAGCTAGTGATGCTATTCAGACAGCTCTTGTTACTTTAGAAATGAGAAAAGCAGAATTAACTCAGGCAACAGCTAATTTGAATGCTGTTAAAGTTAATTTGGATAAGACTATTGTAGATGCACCCTTTGATGGCGTTATTACTGCAAGATACGAAGACCCAGGTGCAAATGCTAACATGTCAAAAGCACTTTTTGATATTCAGCAAAGCAATCCTGTAAAAATCATTGGTACTATAACAGAAAAAGATTTGTATCAACTTGTAGCGGGAAAAACAAACGTTGTTATAACAGTTGATTCTATTGCTGATAGTTTTGATGGTATAGTTACAAAAATTTATCCTTCAATAGATAACTCAACTAGAACTGGGAAAATAGAAATACATCTCGATAATCCTGAAAATAAACTTAGAACAGGAATGTTTGCAAAAATAGATGTTCTTTCGGTAACTCATCAAAATGCTGTTGTTGTTCCTCGTGATTCGTTAATCAAATATGAAAATAACTATTTGGCTTATGTTATAGAAAAACAAGAAGATAAGTATATTGCTACAAGACGAGAAGTAAAAGTTGGAATAATAGACGATGATAAAGCAGAAGTATTAGAAGGCCTAAAACTTGGAGAAATATTTGTATGTAAAGGAACAGAATTTGTTCGCGTAGGTACTTCTGTAAATCCAAACTTTGTGGAGAAACAAAATAAATGAAATTTTCTGAATTTGGGGTAAAAAATCCTGTTACAACTTCTATGATTTTCATAGCAATAGTTGTATTGGGTGCATTTGCATATACATTAGTCGGTATCGATTTAATGCCGAAATTTGATGTTCCTGTTGTCATGGTAGTTACTCAGTATCAGGGAGCAGGTCCTCAGGAAGTTGAACAACGCGTTACCGAATTAATAGAAGCTCGTGTTTCATCGGTTGAAAATGTTGATGAAGTTACGTCCACATCAATGGAAGGTATTTCTCTCGTAAATGTTAAGTTTAAGTGGGGTATCAATATGGATACCGCCACCAATGACATTCGCGATAAAATAGACCAGATTAGAAAACGTCTTCCTGATGCTGCTGAAGCTCCATTGCTTATGAAAATAGACATGAGCATGATTCCTGTCGTTATTTATGGTGTTACAGCCGAAGAAAGCTGGAATAAAATAGAAACCATTACTGATGACAAAGTTATCGACAGATTAAAACGTATTCCTGGAGTTGCTACAGTTACCGGTGAAGGTGGAGCCAAAAGAGTTATCAAGATTAAATTAAACAGAGAACGTCTTGAATCAACTGGTATAACTGGTCAAGAAATTGTTAATACCATTAGAGCACAGAATCTTACAAACCCAGGTGGTCATATTAAAAGTGGTGAACTGGATTTCTTAGTCAGAACCCCAGAAGAATTTTCATCTGTTGATCAAGTTGGTGATGTTATTCTCCGCCATACTCCTAATGGTGTAATAAAAGTCAAAGACGTTGCTGAAGTCGAAGATGGTTTGAAAGAACTTACAGAAGACTTTAGAATGGGTGGGAAAAAAGCTAGAGGTATTATGATCCAGAAACAATCTGGTGGTAATACTGTTGCTGTTGCAAATTCTGTAAAAGAAGTTGAAGCCAGTATTCAAAAATCACTTCCTAGCGATATGAAGTTGTATGAATTTCTTGATACTTCAACATTTATCAAAAACACCGTACAAAATTTGAAGACTTCTCTTCTCTTTGGTGGTCTTTGTGTTCTATTAGTTATTCTCTTTTTCTTGAGAGATATTAGAGCAAGTTTAATAGTTGCCGTAACAATTCCTACTTCATTAATCATAACATTCTTGCTAATGTTCCTAAACGATTACACTATTAATCAAATTTCTTTATCAAGTTTGGTTATTGCAATAGGTATGGTTGTTGACAATGCAATCGTTGTTCTTGATAACATAAAACGTTATATTGAACGTGGTGTCAAAGTTAGAGAAGCAGCCGCCTGGGGTGCTAATGAAATGACTGCTTCTGTTGTCGCTTCAACATTGACAACTGTAGTTATTTTCCTACCAATTATGTTTACAACTGGTATTACAAAGATATTCTTTGGTCAGTTGGCTGCAATTGTATCAATGGCACTTTTAGCTTCATTAATATCTGGTTTGCTATTAACCCCAATGTTAGCTTCAAAAATCTTAACGCCTGATTCTGAAATTAAAACAGGTTTATTTGCCATATTTGAAAAGATTTTAAGAATAATAGAAGGTTTTTATGTAAGAATTTTGAAAGTTCTTCTTAATTTCAGATGGACAATGGTTCTTACAATGTTAACATTATTGGTTTTATCTTTCGCATTAATCCCATTAGTTGGTGTGGAATATATGCCAAATCAAGACCAAGGTCGTTTCACTATTAACGTTGAATTACCTACAGGTACTAGATTTGAAGAAACAGGTGATGTTTGTTCTTTAACCCGTGATATTGTATTGAGAAAATACCAGCATGAAATAATTGCAGATGTTTTTTCTTATGGTAGTGGTGAAAGTGCTGAAGCTGCTGCATTTAATAGTAGTAGCAAAGGTTCTAATAAAGGTCAGGTTCAATTCAGACTTCGTTCAAGAAACGTAAGAAAAACCCATGTCAGTGATATTATTAACGATATAAGACCTGTTTTAGAATCTTCAATTCCAAGAGCTATTTTCAGATTTGAAACAACAAGATCTATGGGTAGTGGTAAAGATTTCACTCTTAACATTTATAGTGATAACCTTGAAGAAGGTGTGAAATACTGTGATCAACTAGTTGCTTCATTCAGTGAAAAGATAGAAGGTCTTAAAGACTTAGATATAAGTCAGAAACTTGCTAGCCCTGAACTTACAGTCAATGTTGACCGTGAAAAAGCTTCCAGTTTAGGAATCAGTGTTAGTACAATCGCTAATTTGGTTGAATTGTATTTCAGTGGTAATACTACAGTCAAATATCGTGAAGGTGGCGATGAATACGATATTGAAGTTCGCCTAAGATATGAAGACCGTGAAAAAATTGATGACCTTGAGCAAGTTAGTATACCAGATAAGAACGGCAATCTTATTCGTTTAAATAATATTGCTTCAATAAATAAATCTAAAGGCCCAACAAACGTTAAACGTTATAACCAGCAAAGATATATACAAATTACTGGTTCTGTTTACAATACAGACGCTGGATCTGTAATTGATGCTGCAACTAAGATTTTAAATGATATTCCTGTTCCATCTGGAATAGACTGGGAATTTACAGGTGATGAAAAAGATAGAAAAGAATCTTTCTTATTACTTATTGAAGCTGGTTTACTCGGTATAATGCTTGTTTATATGGTTATGGCTTCGCAATTTGAATCACTGCTTGCTCCATTTATTATCGCATTCAGTATTCCATTCGGATTCATCGGTGCTATCATAATGCTTATTCTTGCAGGCAGCCGTTTGTCTGTTGTTTCTCTGCTTGGTGGACTGATTCTTGTAGGAATTGTTGTTAATAATGGTATTGTTCTTATAAGTTACGTCAATATACTTATTGCTCGTGGTTATAAGACCAAAGAAGCATTGATAGAAGCTGGTAAGAGCAGACTGAGACCTGTTCTTTCAACGACTACAACAACAGTTCTTGGTATGATTCCTATGGCACTATCTACAGGTGACGGTGCTGAAATGTGGATACCAATAGCATGGACAGTTATCGGTGGCTTAACAGTATCTACTATGATGACCATGACAATGATGCCTGTAGTTTACAGCTTATTACAAAAATGGCTTGTTCCAGAAGATCAGCGTGATTCCGGTATAGTCGAATATAAAAAAGAAGACGAATACGCTAGATAGGTTATAGAAATATAAGAGATAAGAGATTTTAAAATAAATCTCTTTCTCTTATCTAATCTCTTTTCTCTAAAAAAGATTTGTAGCATTAATAGCTATATTGAATATATAGCTTGGTTTAAAATAAAAAGCGGAGTAATTTAAATGGAATTTTTCTTTATAGTTTGCAGTACAACAATGGGTGCAGATGTTATGCACCAATTCAAAAAACTAGAAATAAACAACTTCACCCAGATACCTCTTGTTAACGGTTCTGGCGTTGGCGGTGGGAAAAAATTCGGCAACGACATTTGGCCAGGCGATAATACAACTTTCTTAGTTGTTACAGAAACAAAAAAATACGAAAGTTTAAGAGAATGGGTTAAAGAATACCGAAAACAAGAAATTCGTGAAGGTATGAAAATTATTAACCTTGCCTTAAAAGAAATTATTTAAGAAAAAAACACCTGCTAAAAGCAGGTGTTTTTTATAAATATGGATAAAAAAATGGATGAAAATAGAATTTTTGAAATAGAAAAAAGATTAGCTTATCTAGAACGTTTTATAGAAGAACTAAATGAAGTAGTTATTAATCAGGATAGAATTATAGAAGCATTAAAATCAGAAATAATTGAACTAAAAAACAAAGACGAACAATCGCCTTTATTAGAAAATCGCCCACACAACGAAAAACCACCCCACTACTAATTTAGATTAGGAAAACAAGAGAAAGTATAATTATAGCAATAATAACAACAGCAATAATTACTAAACTTTTTATATTATTAGATTTTGCCATAGCTTGCGCTTCTGGAGATTTTTCCGCGTAACTTATTGCTTTTGATGCCAATTCTAAGGGGAACTTATCTCTCATTAAACTTTGAATTGCTTTCGCTCTGGCATTTTTTTTCCTAGATTCTGATGAATAACCTATATATGAAGAAACCAAAAAGTAAGCTTTTTTAAGCCCTTCTTCACCAATAGAATCTAATATAAGCTTCTTTTGATCAACCAAAGAAGAAGATGAAGATTCTTCATCAGAACTAATATTAGGAACAACTTCTTTTTTAGTAAAAAAAATAGGCTTATTTTCAGAAACAGGTTGTTCTACGTATTCCTTCCCTACTACTTTATTTGCAGCTCTTTCACGACCCTCTTTGTCTAAAATTTTGAATTTTGGTTCATTTTCATTTTTTATTTCATATTTTTGTATAGCACCACAATCAGGACAACGCAAAAAAGGGGCATTATACCCTTCTGGAACCTCTATCTCTATTTTACAGTTTTCACATACTACTTTTGCCATAGCAAACTCCACTATTACATAACATAAATCTATCAAGTTAAATAATAAAATCAACTAAAAAAAAATAAAAATTTTCGCTTGATTTTCGCCTTTTATTCGCCTATAATAATTTTAGTGAACAGAAAGGAGTAAAAGCAGTATGTCACCAGACCCAATAACCCCCAAACAACAGAATGTTCTTACCTTTATACAACAATTTCTTTCTGAATGTGGTTATGCCCCTACTATTGCAGAAATATGCCATGGTCTTGGTTTATCTTCTACTTCTACTGTTCACAAACATTTAAAAGCTTTAATAGAAAAAGGTTATTTAGATTCTATGCCTGGTCGTTCAAGAGGCTTGTCTATGAGACTTGAACCAGTTCAACAAACAGCTTGTATTGAAGTTCCGTTATTAGGTCGTGTTACCGCAGGACTTCCAATAGAAATGAATGAAATTCCAGATACAATCTCTCTACCCGAAACCTTGCTTGGTCATGGAGAAACTTTTGTATTAGAAGTTCGTGGCGAATCAATGATAGATGAAGCAATTAAAGACGGTGATTATGTCATTGTAGAAAAACGTGATTCTGCTAGAAATGGCGATATGGTCATAGCCTGTATAGATAATAACGAAGTAACCTTAAAACGTATCTACCGAGAAGGCCAAAAAGTAAGACTTCAGCCCTCAAACCCCAGCATGAAACCAATAATAATAGAGAATCACGATGTAACAATTAAAGGCATTGTTATTGGTGTTTTACGCAAATACAGGCATTTTTAACAGAAAGGAGACAACCATTTACCATGACAATATGTGATACAACTCCAAATAAATCTGATTTAATGCTTCAAGTTATTGCTTTAAATAAGGCAATATTAAAACTTAATATAGAACAACTCGAAAATGAAATTCTCAGCTTTGAAGACATCCTTCATGATGCGTTGAACCATCCTGAAAAAGCTAACAATTCTTATTTAACCTGTATAAAAGAAAAATTTGCAAAGCTTCACTTATTACAACAAAAACTAGCTTCTTTAGAACTTGTATAAAAGTATATCTAATTATTTAGTTTAACAAATATTCCTTTAATACATTATAGTCAGAAGGAATGTTTTCAGATAAAACCTTTTTGCTTGCAGCTTTATTCAATTTATCTGGCAAAAAGATTTGAATACCCAAAACTTCTTCAATTTTTTCCTTGAACTTTGCAGGATGAGCAGTAGAAAGGAATATTCCAGCTTCATTTTCTTTTAGAGATTTACTTAAGCCACAACTAGCTAAAGCTGTGTGAGGCTCAGCCACATAACCATTCTTATGCAAAGCTTTCATAGCTCCAGCAGTCTGTAAATCAGAAATTGAAATGCCTTCAATATTGTCTTCATTCATTTGCCAATTATTTCCTTTAGCATGAACTAACATTTTATTAAAATGTTCTGTAACACGCTCCCAATTACTTGGTTCAGAAACATCCATAGCATTAGTCATTGTTGCAATAGTTTTATGAGGTTCCCATTTTGAGGTCTTTAAAAACCTCGGAACAGTATCATTCGCATTTGTAGTGGCAACAAAACGTTTAATTGGTAAACCTAAAGCCTTAGCATAAAAACCAGCGGTAATATTTCCGAAATTTCCACAAGGAACCGATATTACAGGCAAAACTTTATCACCATAAAAATCACGGAATCTTGCTACACCTTCAAAGTAATAACATATTTGTGCCAAAAGACGACTAATATTAATTGAATTAGCTGAATTAAGCTTAATTTTAGAACAGAGTTCATTATCAGAAAAAGCAGTTTTAACCATTTCCTGACAAGAATCAAAATCACCATCAACCGCCAAAGTATTTATATTTTTGCCTAAAGTGCAAAAAAGTTTTTCCTGAAGAGGGCTTATTTTACCCTTCGGATACAGAATAACAACTCTAATATTATCTAAACCATAAAAAGCATCTGCAACAGCAGCACCTGTATCACCAGAAGTTGCCGTTAAAATAGTTATTTTTTCCTTGCCAGCAAAAGAAGCAAGGCACTGTGCCATAAAACGAGCTCCAAAATCTTTAAATGCTAGAGTTGGTCCGTGATATAATTCTAAAGCAAACATTCTTGGAGTTGCTCTTACTAATTGAGGCATAAAAGTGAAAGCTTTCCTTACTAAATCATCAACTTTAGAGCCTCCAATTTCATCCTCTATAAAAGAGCGCATTATTGTTTGACTACGCATAACGAAGGGCATTTCTAAAATTTCATTAATGTTTGTATAAATTGGAATAAAAGTAGGACAAAAAAGCCCTCGTTCTCGACCTAATCCCTGTTTAACAGCTTCTACAAAGCTTACCTGTTCTTGTGTTCGTGAATTATATAATTTCATAGTATATTTATTATAACATAATAAAAAACTGGCTTGGAAAATTTAATATGATAAATTTAGCAGCCAGTTTTGTTTCCTATTATTCTATTTAGTATTAATTAACCTGCATCATCATCGCCGGAATCAGAACTATCTTCCTCTTCTTCTTTATCAGAGTCATCATCGCTTTCTTCATCATCTTTGTCTGAATCATCTTTTTCTTCGTCTGAATCATCTTTTTCATTATCAGAATCATCATCAGACTTATCTTCTTTATCCTCATCAGAATCATCGTCTTTATCGGAATCATCACTATCGCTATCTTCTTCTTCATCACTAGATTCTTCTTCAGAATCATCGTCTTCATCGTCAGAACTTTTTTTCTTCGATTTGCTACTACTTTTAGATTTAGATTTTGATTTCTTTTTTTCTTCTTCTTCTTCCTCTTCTTCTTCGCTACTAGATGATTCTTCTTCGTAGCTTTCATCTTTGCTAGAACTATTGTAAGAAGTATCTTTAACTTCTTTCCATTCTAAAGCAGTAAAATTTTTGCCTTGAACATTTCCTTCTATTTTAACCTGCTTATTTTCGTATTGTTGAGCAATAGACTTTCCATTTTCATCCATTACCAATACTAAGGCTATAGGTTTTCCAGAAGCATCCTTTTTTTCTGTAATTAAATAAGCTCCATTGATGTTTCGACTAGAATCTCTTGTTGCCATAATTGTCCCAGTAATGGTAGTAGCATTGACTTGGACTGCTCCGAACATTATTAAAGAAGCCGCAATTATATTGGTAATACTATTCTTCATTAAAAAATCCTTTATTCGAAAAATTTGAACCCTTTTTTTACTTATGCTCCATTTGAGCATAATTGTCAAGATAGTAAGTTTGGCAAAAAGGTAAAATAAGTTGAGACATAAAAAAACACCACTTAAAGGTGGTGCTTTTTTTCAAGATTTTTTATCACTATCGCAATTGATTGGAGGATAAGGCTGAGATTCCAGCTTCTTTTCTTCCTTCTTATCGCTATCGCAATTGATTGGAGGATAGGGCTGAGATTCCAGTTTCTTTTCTTCCTTTTTGTCGCTATCGCATTTAATTGGAGGATAAGGTTGTGATTCTAGCTTCTTTTCTTCCTTCTTATCGCTATCGCAACTTATTGGCGGATATGGCTGCTTATCACGTTGTATTTTTTCTGGTTCTTCTGTAGTTCCCATTTCTTCAGGTTTAAGAGCCATATCGTTATCGGTAGAACCTTCGATAGGTTCAAAATATTGAGATATTTTGTCTTCAAAAGCCTGTAAGAAAGCTTCAACACATACAGGATCAAACTGTTTCCCTTTTAATTTATTTAATTCTGCTATAACAGTATTAACACTTAAACCTTTACGATAAGGACGGTTGGTAGTCATAGCGTCAAAACAGTCTGCAACACAAATAATACGACCAGCCAATGGGATATTTTCACCAGTAAGATGATCAGGGTATCCACGACCATCATAATATTCATGGTGATGCAAAACCCCAGGTATCTTATCTGCTAAAAATTCTACAGGTCTTAATATTCTAGCACCAATAGCTGGGTGAGTTTTAATTATACCGTATTCTTCATCTGTAAGACGACCTGGTTTACGTATAATACTATCAGATATACCAATCTTACCTACATCATGAAGCAAACCTGCATACCTGATGTTTTCGATTTCTTTTGGAGAAAGCCCAAGTTGTTCTGCAATAGCAACAGAATATAGAGTAACACGACGAGAGTGACCTCTAGTATATGGGTCTTTAGCATCGATTGCTGTAGCTAGAACTTCAATTGTAGACAAATAAATCTTTTGAATGTTTTCATAAAGTCTAGCATTTTCAATAGCGGATACAGCTTGTGTTGCAACGGCCTTCAAAGTTTCAAGGTCATGGTCATTAAAAGGTATATCACCTGTTCTGTTAAGAACTTGCAAAACCCCAATAACTTTTTCTTTTAAGCACATTGGAACACAAATCATGGATCTGGTAACAAAACCAGATTTTTTATCTGCGCCTTTAAAGAAACGTGGGTCTTTTTCTGTATCTGGAACCATTACTGGGGCATTGTTCTGAGCACACCAACCAGCAAGACCAGTCCCCATAGGTAAACGAATTTCTTTTAATTTAGCACCAACTTTGGAGTCACCTTGAACTATACTAAAATATAATTCATTTGTTGCTTCATCTACTAAGTATACGGTAGAAGTTTCACACCTCATAACTTTAGTAGCTGTCTTCATTATTTTAGTAAGCAATTCTCTTAAATCAAGAGTAGAACTTACAACGTGGCTAACTTCGATAAGAGCAGCCATTTCTTCTAAATGAAGTTGCAGCAACCCAACCCCCAAGAAAGTACCTAATGAAGTAGTAGCTAAATCGGCAAATTCATTTAGCAAATTCTGATTTATTCCATCAGAATTAACAAAAACTATTTGACCGTATACATCTTCTTCGTCGCCTACTATAGGTATAAGTTGCAGATTACCAAGCTTATCATCACTAATTGTTTGCTTAGTAATTGGTTGCTTTTCAATTTTCTGCTTAGTGAAATTTTCTGACAGTCTATTTAAGGTTTCTTTGTCGAAACCAAGGTTGCAGAGAGCTCTTGTTGTTTGAGCTGCATAGTCATAAGAAAGAACTGCAAAACCTTCTTTTTCGAATAAATCAAAAGATAGTTTGCCTAATGTTTCTAGAATAGAATTAACATCCTTGCCATAAGCAAGGATTTTTCTCTGAGCCTTATAGATTAGACTCTGATGTTTTAATGACAATTCTTCAGACACCAAACAAACTCCTTAAATTTAATAGCAGAAAATTTAGTTATATTCTAACAGATTTTTTAGAAAAATCATAAATTTTTCCATCATCAATATAAACAATAGTGTAATCACATAACAAAGCCCCCCATTTTGGGAGCAAAGTAAGTGGTCTTCTTTCTATGTTTTTTCTCCACCACAATTCTGGTTCAATTCCGTTTACACTATTTTCTGTAACAACCGAACCTATGTCACATTGCAAAAAGCAATTATCATATGGAACTGTGAATGAAGTCGACAAACCTGTTCCTGAGCCCAAAAGGAATACCAAGCTATTGAATTTTGAATACCTCCAAGCTAAAGCCTGCAAATATTTATATTCAACATTGCTTTCGATAATAATTACGGGGAAACTATCACTTTTGTTTTGAAAAAATTCATCTAATTTTAGATATGAATATTCAACAGAAATTTTCCCGTTTTGCCCAGCAGTACTAATAAACCAAAAAGCTTTTTCTTCAAGATTTATTAGTTTAGCACAAGCTTCTGTAGTGGAACCAGGAAGATTTATAGCCTTAACAATAGGCCATTTAGTTTTTGCCAAAACCGAACGGCAACAATTACGACTAATCGCCTGTTCCCCAACGAACACTAAATCTATTCCGCTATCAAAGAGCAATTCTAACTGCTCATCTAACTTAGATGAAACAGAAAATAGACCGTCTGCATTGCAGACAACCAAAGTATCACATGATGTTTCGCTTTTTATTGTGCTTATTAGCTTACGAATAGCATCTTTAGAGACATCGTGCTGAATTGTTCCAATAAAAGCTATCGCTATCATAGTACGGATTATTTTATCACATCATCTTTTATATTACTAGTTTTTAGTTATGTACTAAAAAAAATTATCTGTAAATTTACTCATAAACCTAGAATTAATCTAGTATTACTGTCTATAAAAAATTTGCATTTGTACAAAACACAACACAATAATAACTTGCTTTATTTTCAACAAATAGGCTAAAATCATAAAATAGGTAAGAAGTAAACTTACTTATTATTATAATCTGAAAACAATATGGGCAAGTAGAGTTATTATGAATTTAAATAGTGAACAAAAACAATTTGCATACGGGAAGTATTCTTTTAATGACAGCATAAAATCTATTTTAGATTTTATGGATCCAGTATCAAAGCTCGATGTTAAAATTGAAGAAGTAAAAAAATCTTCTGGTTCATTTGAGTTAGTTATATTTATTCTTTTTATTGTAATTGTAGGCTTGATTTATTACTTCAAAGATTTTATTGCAACTACCTTTATAATTAGTCCTGAATCAATCACTAAAATTATAATACCTACTATAATTGGTCTTTTTGTTTTTGCTTTTGTTATTTACGGCTTTGTCTATTGGTCTCACATCACAAGAGACGTAGATAATGATTTAAACAATTTCATAATTCCATTCTTAAAACAAGTCAATAAATATATAAAACAGGATACTTCTATAAAATTAACAACAGATCTTAGTCAAAAACTAAACAAAAAACATAGAGCACAAACAGGAACATATGCCGACAGTCTAAATATTCCTTGGTTTTCAGCTACATTACCATTTGATAATGGTATAACTGTTTTTGTAGATTTAACCTACATATTAAATTGCTTTGGAAAAGTTGATTCTGTTCGTACAGGAAAAGAATTTAAAGAACTTAAAATGAAAGCAGAACTTCGATTTGTTTTTCCTAAGAAACCAAGCTTCAACAAATTTGATTATATTGGGGCAAACTATATTTTAGAATGGAACGAAACAGAAAAAGAATATTCACTTTGTGTAAAAACAACCGAAGATTGCTATGTTGAATTTTATAGAGATGCGGATAAAACTTTAGGGTTATTATTTGATAGTAACTTCTGCAATGACCTCATTGATGATATTTATGCAAGAATAACAGGCTTTACAGGATATTTACTATTTAAGAATACAATTTCTCCTGACCAATTAAACGAAAATGATTATCAAGAGTTAGAAAATATAAAAGAAAAAAATGAAGAGTTTTATGAAGAGTCTTTAGAAGAAGAACAAGAGGTACAACCCGTCTACAATTCGGAAGAAAAAGAACCTCAAAATGAACCTTCTGAACTAGAACAGTTATTGGCAAACAAAGTTGAAGAAGTACCCACAGATCAACAAAATAGCTAACAAAATTTGTGCTAAAATCAGTAACTAGTTCCTTCAACCCAAAAGAATCACCAAACGAAAAAATATTATATTATTGTTTGGGAGGCGGATTAGGGCATATAACAAGATTTATGGCTTTTTGTCATACTTTAACAATAAAGCCTATACTTATAACACTCCGAAATGATTATTTACCTAATCTTTTAAGCCATTTTGCTTCAGAAATTTTTGTTTTACCAGATGATTTTATATCTGATAAAGCTGGTTTAAAAGATTGGGTATTAGATATAATTAAACAAAATAAGCCTACAAAAATTATTATAGACGCCTTTCCTGGAGGTATTCTCGGAGAACTAAGCAATTGCAACAGAGAATTAGACAATATAGAAATAGAATATATAGCTAGAATTCTTAAACTTGATATTTATAAAAAAAGATTAGAAAACCAATTACCCCATTTTAGTAAAATTTGGCAAGTTGAAGAATTAGGTAATGCTCAAACACTTTGGCTAAATAATCTTGCAAAA
>CAMJNS010000045.1 GCA_946407375.1 uncultured bacterium | reverse complement strand
TAGCAGTTGCTGGATTAGGTTTAGGTTGAGTATCTGTTTTTTTAGCTGTATCAGGTGCGGAATTAGGTTTAGGTTGAGAATCCGTTTTTTTAGCTGTATCAGGTGTTGGATTTGGTTTTGGTTGAGTATCTGTTTTATTTGCAGTAGCAAGTGCTAGATTAGGTTTAGGTTGAGAATTAGCTACAGGTTCTTTTAAAGCCTCTGGATTATCTAATAATTCAGGGAAATCAGACAAATCAGGTAAATCTGGTAAGTCTAATATATCTGGTAAGTCTGAAGAACCAGTTGAACCTGATAGTATATTCTTTTCTGTATTGTTTTCCATTAAATAACAACCTTATAATAGTAAATATTACATTAGATTATTAATTTTGCAAGTGATAATAATAATCAACTCATAGTATTCAACTTTCAGTATAAAATCTTAAAAAAAATGCCGATTATTTTGATATGGGATGGCTATGGAACACAACACATGATATTTTTGATATAGATGATGGAAATTATTCCGAAATCTGTATTTGCAGCCTCACTCCAGAACAAGTAGTATCTGGATATAATTTCATACGTTCAAAAAGCAAAAGATTAAGAGGGAATCCTGTTTTTTATAGCTTTGAATCAAGGCAAGAAATCGGTCTTGATGAAGTTCCTAATGCAGCAGAAATGGTTTGCAGAAGACAAGCTCACCCATTTCATTTTGTTGTAGCTACTCTAAGGCTAGATAGAGGAATACTCTATGATTTAGGCTTTTTTATTCTCGATAACGCTATAGCTATTGATTATAATCCTGGTCCACTCTGGGGAGAACTAGAAATAGAAACTTTAATGAGAATTATAATGGGAATTAGAGCTAATGCTCCTGATTCATTTATAAAACTATCTTCATCAGCTAAACCAGAAAATAGAGGTAGAATAGAAGAGGCTTTGATTCAACTAGCAAAAGAAGACGAAGAAGAAGATTAATTATAAGCATAAAAAAAGCTCTGATATTAAATATCAGAGCTTTTTTTATGCCTGTTATTATTCAGTCATTGTTTCAGCTGCGCCTTCCATAGTTGCTTTGTCGCTAGAAGCATAGTCATCTGTAGCTTCAAAAGTAAGTGTAGCATTAGTAATTGTTTCGCTATCAGGATCGAGAGCTTCGAGAGGGAATTCTGAAATATCATAGCTACCCAAAACACCTTCGGCGAATTCTTTATTATCTGCTAACACAACTTTAACATCTACATCGGAAGAAATTTCATTCCAAGCTTCAATAGTCTTATTCCATTCTTCTAATTCTTTATTAATCTTTTCAACTAATTCTGGAGGAGTAGTAACATCTTTTGGTATCCACAAGAAACCAGATCTAGTTCCAGAAGCACTAATACGAGCTTCCTTATTGTATTTTTCTACATCTTTCTTAATCTGTTTCAAACTCTTTTCAGTTTCATCATAAGAAGAATAAAGTTCAGAAAGCCAATCTAAGAATCCACCACCTTTAACAGATAAGAATGTACCTTCTTCTATATACATCTTGAGGTCTTGATTGGTAACATCATCTTTAATAGACTTTAGGCTTTCATCCTTATCATCAACATAGGAGTTCATTAGAGCACCCATATCCAAATACTGTTTAACAGTAAGAGTTGTAAGAACTGTTTCAGCACATTTCTGACTTAAAGACAATGGTTCATAAAGCAATGCTTTTTCAATCTGGTCTTTTAAAACCATAATAAGCATTCTTGGAGTTGGATCATGATATTTGGTCAAAGAAGAAACATTAAATAATTTCTTTGCTCTTTTAAACAATTTTTGATTTTCTTTATCTGCATTGTCTTCAAAAGCTTTAGCCAAATCATCAAGAAATTCTCTTACCTTAGTAGCGTGTGGTAATTGATTCTTATCTAATTCTTTAATGAATTTGTCTTGTTCTTTTACAGCATCTTTAATATCTTTAGCTGATTGTTCAAGCTGATTATGCATTGCAACTAATTCTTTTTGCTGAACTATGAAAGAATCTGTAACAAATGCTTGTTGGAACAAATCTTTACTCCAACCTGCCATATCAATTCCAACTAAAGGAATATAGTTAAATGGTGACTGTTCAAGTCTTAAACCGATTAATCTATAGAAACTACTTTCATTTTCATTATTATCATCAATTAGTCTATTTGCAGTAATCCAAGTCTGATACTTTTTAATTAAAACATAGTCAGGGTTGAAATAAACTTTTTCTATATTGCCGTTTTTCATTAGCTTATTATATTTACTTGAACCAACTTTATCGGCAACCCAACTAATGTGAGTCTTAGGATTAATTGCGTGACCTAATTTCTGCCAGAAAGATTTCTTTTCATTAGCTTCTGCTTCTGTTGGTTTCCAAGCCATATAACTAGCTTTTGCTTCCCAAAGTTCAAGAAGAGTAGACATACTATAGTTAGAAAGTTCAAAAGGCTTTGTATTATAGTAGCTAGTAAGAACGCCTTGTTTTTCAAGAGCTATATAAATTCTAGCATTCTTAGCTTCTACGCTATCATCTTTGTCATCATATTCTTTTTCTGGTTTATATTCTGAATAATTTCTCTGCATTATTACTAAACAAGCAGATTTTTCATCATCAGTTAAAAGATCACGATTCTTATAGTATTCTTTAAATTCATTATCATTTTCGTAAAGATACCAATAGGAGTTCTTGTATGCATTTTTCCATCTTTTATTATAATCGCCAATCAAATCACCAACAAAAGTTAGAACAGCCCAAACTGCAGTTGCAATACCAACAGCCCAACCAACAGGATTTGAGAACATTGCGATAATTCCCAAAACAGCTAATGCAAGAGCTACAACATCTTTTAATACGTTATATGAGAAACGACCAACATTAGCATCTTCATTGGTAGCAAGTTTATAAGCTGATAATGCACAACCTACGATAGCAAAACCAATACCAATAGTTCTTGAAATACCTTGAACTTTTGTGAGTTTGGTACTGGGGTCTTTCTTCAACCAACGCCAGTATTCATCCATACCTTTAGCAGCATTTTTTGTATCGTGCCAACACTTAGGAGCAGAACAAAATGAAAGGCCATCAAAAACATTTCCTGTAAACTTACCGAATTTTGTTAAAGCAACGTTGGATTTACCGCTACCACTAGTAAGGTCAGCAATTTTTTTGGTCCAGTTATTTAGTCTAGTCCAACAAGTGAAAGCATTTCTAGAACGATTGAGCTTTTTAGATACTTTATCTAAAAAAGCTACTGTCATATGTGTATATTTTGCAACTTTACCTACGATATCACCAACAGAACAAATAGTTGATTTTGTATCTTTAGCAGTTTTTACAGCATCATAAAAACCAAAAACGTCAGTTGCACCTTCGTCCAATACCAAATAAGAATTGTTAATTACATTCTGCCATTCGCCCCAGTTTCGTAATTCAACTTCGTCTCTAGTTGTACCACGAATAGCAAGCATAGCAGCAAGATATTCATGAGGAGTTAGAATTTCATCAGGTTCCATGAGTCTGTCTTCTTGCAATACAGTTGGTTCTGGCAAACCTGTATCATCAGATTTTGAATCTGCCCTAACAACCTGAACAGCAATTGGCTCAAGAAAGATCACAAATGCTAGCAAACAGGCGATAACACGATAAATTAGCTTCCTATGCATATTTGAACTCCATAAAACTTTGGTATATTTTTTATTATAATAAATAAATATTATTCCTACAATATATACTTTATATATATTAAAAAAGTTTTTATATTATTTTAAACTCGAATTTATATAATTCTCAAAGCTACAAAGAGAATCTTCTAAACTTAGCACGTCTGCCTTCTTGGGCAGCCGTTCCAAGTTTCTTTAAATACATATTTTCATAATCTTCGAAGTTTCCTTCAAACCAGGTTACTTTTGCGTTACCTTCAAATATTAAAAGATGTGTACATATTCTATTAAGGAAGAATCTGTCGTGGCTTATTACTAATGCACAGCCTGCAAAGTCACTTATAGCATCTTCCAAAAGTCGCAATGTATTAACATCAAGGTCATTAGTAGGTTCGTCAAGCATTAAGAGGTTTCCGCCAGATTTTACAATCTTCGCAAGGTGTACACGATTTCTTTCGCCGCCAGAAAGATTGCCAACTTTCTTTTGCTGGTCACTTCCCTTAAAACCGAATCTGCCACAATAAGAACGTGACGGAATCTTATACTTGCCGAACTGAATATCGTCCAAGCCATCACTAATTTCGTCAAACACAGTTTTTTCAGGGTCTAAGCAATCACGATGCTGATCAACCCAAGCTTCTTTTACAGTTGGACCCACAACAACTTCGCCTGAATCTGGTTTTTCAACACCAGCAATCATACGAAACATGGTTGTCTTCCCTGCCCCATTAGGTCCGATAATTCCAACAACTGCACCTTTTGGAAGTGAAAAATTAACATCTTCCATCAGTTTGTTTTCACCAAATCCCTTAGAAACATTTTTGAAGTCTACGACCAAATCACCAAGATGTTCGGCAGGAGCAATCTGTATTACTGTTTCATCGCCTCTATCCTGTGCACGTTCTTTTGTGAACAAATCTTCAAAGTGAGAAAGACGTTCTCTAGACAATTCGTGTCTGTCACCAGTATTCATTCGAATCCACTTCAATTCTCGTTCAAGAGACTTTCGTCTAGCAGATTCTTTCTTTTCACTATTAGCAAGAATCTGGAGTTTTTGAGCAAGCCATGAACTGTAGTTCCCTTCAAATGGAATACCATAGCCATCTTCTAATTCAAGAATCCATTTTGTAATATTATCAAGGAAATAACGGTCGTGAGTGGATATAATTACAGTGCCTGGATAGTCTTTGAGATAATTTTCAAGCCAAGCAACAGTCTGTGCATCTAAGTGGTTAGTTGGTTCGTCTAGTAAAAGCAAATCTGGCTGTTCAAGCAAAGCACGGCATAGAGCAACTCTGCGCTTTTCCCCACCAGAAAGATTATCTACAAGCATATCATCTGGAGGAAGAACTAGAGCATTAGCCGCAACATTAAGTTTTGTGTCTAATTCCCAACCGCCAGCAGCTTCTATTTTATCCTGCAATTGAGCCATCTTTTCCATGGCTTTATCCATTGCATCAGCGTCCATATCGCACATAGCGGCAGATAAATCTTCATATTCCTTTACCATAGCAATTGTTTCAGCAAAAGCAGCTTCAATGTTCTGTCTAACAGTTTTACCCATTTCTAACTGAGGTTCTTGTGGTACAAAACCAACTTTATAACCTGGAGTAATTTCAGCGTGCCCCTGAAATTCTTTATCTACCCCAGCCATAATACGCAAAACAGTACTCTTACCAGCACCGTTTGCCCCAACAATACCTATTTTTGCTCCAGGGAAAAAGCTTATGCTAATGTCTTTTAGCACATGCTTTTGTCCATAATATTTATTGAGACCGTACATTGTGAATATAAATTTATCTGCCATAATTATTTCCTTTTTCAGATTCATTCAATTTTATTTAGTATAACAATCCAGTTTTCACTTTTCAACTCTCAATTCTTTTAATTAGCTTGCTTCGCAAGCGTAGTTATTGCAATTGGTTTTTGTTGTTTTTATTTTAAGACATAAGACCATAAATTGAGATACAAGACTAAAAATTGAGTTTCAAAAGTTTTGTAACTTGAATCTTATAACTTGAAACTTAAACAACAATAACTACTTTCAATTTTCAACTTTCACTTTTCACCTTTAAAAGTATTGTATTTTTCATTTAATAAATAGTAGAATATATTCAATTACAAGATGGATACTAAAGTCATAAATAATAAGAATATCACTAAAGAAAAGCTAATCATTATCATAATGATTACCTCTGTTTTTATCGGTATTTATCTTGCATTAAATTCCTGGTTACAAATCGAAGATAACGAATGGGTCACAAACAGACATGAACAAAGAATTTGTCAGACAGAAAAATTAGCAACAGATTCTGACCTACAATACTTTTTAACAAGAAAAATCTTGCCTTTACTTAGATATATTTGCGAAAAACCTGATATAGATATTAACTTTATACAAAAAGATTATCTTCATAAATATGGCTTAGACATTTACATATATAAATTTGAAGGGAACAAATTAACAGAAACAGCACCCGAACAAGCCGCAAATAAATGGCTTATGCGAAACCTTTTTCCTGCCTTAATAGAAAAAGACTTAAAAAAACTAGATGCAAAAAGTAAAGAACTTGATAAAAAAATCGAATATACTTTTGGCTATGGTAAAACCTTAAATTCTTTAATTAATTATCCTGAAATAATAATAAACACAGTAATTTCTGGTCAAGAATCCTTTTCTGCCTGGAGTAGTCGTAACGAGAAAGGCGTAATAATACTTAGTAACGGTCTTCCAGACAAGAACAAAATATTAGAAGACAGCATAAAACATCTACCACAACTAGACAATCAACTCTATTCTGGGACATTAAATTCCAAAGATAAATCTGATCAACAAAAAGAAGCTTTTATAGTTAATAGACATTTTCTATTAAATTCTATTAACCATGGTATTTACAACGATAAAGAATGGTATTTTGTAAGAACAAAAAATAACGAAACCTACTATACTGCCTTTAAGTTATCAAGCAGTACATATTTAAAAAGCCAAATTTATTTTAAAATATTTTTTGTTATTCTTGTTGTTTTAACCATATTCGTCATTTTAAATTATGCTAACTCTTCTATTCTTAGCTTAAAGAAATTTGTTACTTTAATATTTATAGCTTCTTCAATTCTACCGTTAACAATAACAGGTACAACAAGTCTTGAAAGTATAGATACCTTAATAAATATACATAAAAACGAATTACGTTCTGCGATGGAAGAAGCTATTGGAAATATTATACAAAAATTTGGTAACTACTTAAATAATTGCTCTAATCGCTTATTAAAATTAACAGAACCCCCGGAAGGTGGTATTCCTGATGAAAATGCGATAAAGCAAATTGAAGAAAAGATACTAAAAGAATTTCCAAACGCACGAGTATCTGCAAGAGATTCAGCTTCGGTTCAATTTTACACTAACGCTCCCAATTTTTCTTCCGGGCAAGAAACCCTTTTCAAATCTGTAACCCATAGATATTTTGAAAAATATATGCCTTCTAGATTAAATGAACGCGAATATTCGGGCAATCCATTTTCTGATACTTTAGTAAAAAAAGATGACTTAGGTTTTAGTACAATATGTAATTATCCAAATCAACTTCAGTACATAAAAAATGGTGGCTTTCCATTATTTTTATTCAATAGATTGTATCCTCCAGAAGTTGGCAGAATAGCGATAATAGAAGTTGAACCAAAGCTTAATCATATAATGAAAAAATATTCGCGAAGTATAGATCAACATAATCTTGTTGCAAATCAGCAAATAATCAAACTTATAGCCTTTAATCCACTAAAATTCAGATGGTCAATTCCACCTAAAAGCTCAATAAATGATTTGTTTGAGCAAGCCAAAGCAGCATATGTCATTAATAAACCTATTTTTAGAAAAATAACCCATAATGGTAAACAAATTTATTCTTTATGTATTCCAAATTCAAATTATGAAGATATTTGCTATACGGGTTCATTAACTACAGATGATTTTCAAAAAGAAATCAGAAAGCTGAAATTGTATATTTTCAGCGGTGCCATAGTTGCTTTTATATTACTAGTATTTATAATAAGCTGGTTAATGAAGCAATTGATTGCCCCTTTAGGTAATCTTGAATTGGGCATTAAAGCTTTATCAGAACATAAATATGAAACAAAGCTTCCTGTACCCCAAGGTAATGACGAACTTGTCACCCTATTTAAAGAATTTAACTTTATGATGGGCGAAAACTATGATATGCAAATGGCAAAGAATGTTCAAGAAGGCTTGATTACATCTAAGTTTCCTGAAATTCCTGGGTTTTATATTAATGGTTATTCGATGCCGGCCGGAGACTTGGGAGGCGACTGTTTAACCTCTTTCTTGTTGCCTGATGGAAAATTGCTATTTCTAATTGGTGATTTAACAGGGCATAGTATTGGCTCTGCACTTATGATGTCTTTTGTACGTTCAGTAACCTTCAACTGGAGTCAAAATCCTAACGAAAACCCATCTTCATTAGCAGATGCTATAGATCAAATGTTACGCGATAATCAAATGGAACATATGTTTATGGGCATTGTATGCGGAATATTAGATCCTAGCAATGGAAAACTTAATTTTGTCACTAGAGGTCATATATATCCGCTATTTTTAAGGAATGATGATACTGTCGAATGGTTAGGAAAACCGGCTTTACCTCTAGGAATAGGCAAGAAACAATTATCACTAGAACAGAGTACAATTCTTTTACCTAACGAAAGAATATTATGTATATCTGACGGTTTTATTGAAGTTCACAAAGATAATGGTATGACAATTAGCTATCAAGAAGTAGAAAATTGGGCAAAACAATTAATTCCAGGAGATAATTCTACTTGGTTACAAAGAATTGAAAATAATTATAGAGAATGGTGCAAAGAAAAAAATGCAGAACAAACAGATGACGTAACTTTGTTTACCATAATCTATGAAAAATCAAATGGAGGCGAAGACAATGGCAACTGAAGAAAAGCTTACTTCCGCCTCTTTCGGTAAATTATTTTTAGCCTTTTCCATGGTTTTGCTATTAGCACTTTTCGTTATCTCTATGCAAACTTCGGCTAAGCTAAAAGAAAGCAATGAAAAAAAGATAGAAGACAATCTTTCAACTAAACTTGATGAGGTTGTTTCCAAATGTTTCTTACACAATTACATAAGAAATAGCTGGCATAGAATTCTTATAGAACTGCAAAAAAATGGTCCTGAATCAAAAAATCTTCCTGACAAAATAAAAGATTGCGAATTTTACGACAACATTTTACTTAAAGCCTTTTTTTATAAAAACAACGAGTTAAAACAGTCTGTAAATGCTAATACAAATGACTTAGAACTTTTTCCTGACCTATTTACACATATATCACATACAAGATTGGATGAAGCTTTTGTTGATTCTCATAGAAAAACCTTAAATAAACTTGTTAGTCTTTTTGGTTCAGGAACCAGACTTGAATTACTTCAACTTCGTAAAGGTTTTTACACAAAATATTCTTCTCCAGATCAAAGACAACATTTTTATTTTAATACTTTTGAAGATGGAAATGGCCTATTTTTATATTCTACTGAGGTACCTTCATTAATTAAACGTTTTAAAATTATAATGAAGAATCAAAAAGACAAAAAATATGGCGTAATTTCAAAAGACAATCATAGTATTATTCCACCAGAAGGTTTTACGGAAGATCAAACTCTTTCTGCCTATATAAAAACAACAAAATCTAATAAACCTTTTATAATATTTAATGATTATTACTGGTATTTCCAAACTAACCGCCACGAAGAAAAATTCTGCTATGCAATTCCAATAAAAAACAATGAGTTAATTTCTTATGATTGGGCGGAACTCTTACAAAATATTACTATTTGGCTTTTTATTATTGTAGTAATTCTTTATATAACTTCTCTTGTCAAAATCTTCCCAGGAAATAAGGTTATAGCATTCCTAGACAATCTTTCTATTATGTACCGCATCATCGGTATTTTCACTATGGCTTCAATATTCCCTGTTTTAATGACCTTAGTTATAGGAACTTCTCTTTTGTCTGATAAACAAAGTGTTATAGAGAAAAACATACTAAGTGAAAGCCTTGATGTTATATACAATATGGAAAACCAAGGCGATATTTTACAAGAAAAAACAAACGCCATGTCAGTAGATTTACGAAATGCTGTTAAGGATGCTTATTTGAACAATCAGCCAATAGATAACAAATTATTCTATAAATATCTTGAAAAGCATTCAATTAGTCCTGCTTTAAGTAGATTAGACGTTAGAGATAGTGATATAAAAACTATTTTTACTATGGATGACCGTGAAACACAAGGCGGTGCAGATATTTTTGACATAATCTGCAGAATAGTTTTAAAATTGCACTGTCCAGAAAAACTAAATGTAAAAAGCATAAAAATTTCTCCTGCTGAACTTGTTAGCGAATCTGTACTTTCAACAGATGAACTAGGTTTTGCCACATTAATCAGACAGAGAAATAAACAATTCTTTTTCAGAGTAGGTGCTTTTCCAACTTTATGGTATTGGGATATTTATCCAGAACTTCCAAATGGTCCAGCTTTCATTTGTATAACAACACAAATGATTACAACATTCTCTCAACATATTCAAGAATATATCAAGTCTCTCCCATTCAGAAAAGACAATATTCAATTAGCTGTATTTGTTAATAATCCACACTATGTAGATTCGCTTATAACCCCTCATCAAAACCTTCCAAAAGAAAAAATTCTTGATATAGCCAATACAACTTTTGATACGAATAAGGTTTTATTCAGAACTATAAATATAGAAGGCAAACCTTATTGGATAACCTCAAAGCATGAAAAGCGTATAAACTGTCATGTTTTAATGAATATTGTTTCTCAAAAAGAACGCTTAGCTGTCTTAGAACCTTTTAAATGGCAAATTGGATTAATAGGCATATTCGCACTAACTATTTCTCTTTTTGGAGCTTGGTATATTACTAGACTTATCATTTTACCCGTTGGCGATTTAAGCAAAGGTATTCTTGCAATTAGAAAAAGAAATAAAGAATTTTCTATTCCCATAAGAAGAAAAGACGAATTTGGGGAACTTGCAAAAGCCTTTAATCAGGTTATTAAAGATTTTGACGAGCTAGAATACGGAAAGATTATTCAAGAAAGCCTTCTCCCATCATCAGCACCAAAAATAGAAGGCTATGACATTGCTTATTTTACAGTTTCAGCAACTGATTTGGCTGGAGACTACCACGATAACGTCATTCTAGATGATGGACGCTTATCTGTTATTTTAGGTGACGTTTCAGGTCATGGTATATCAGCTTCTCTAGCAATGGCTATGGCTAAAGCCACATTTAATTATGCAAAATCCAAAAAAGTGAAATTCCCCGAAGAATTTATGGATATGTTAAACACAATGTTTAACAAAGAATTAAAATCTAGAAATAAGCTGATGACTCTTATTTCAATGGTTTTAACTCCTGAAACAGGTGAAGTAATATTTGATAATGCAGGACAATCTTATCCAGCATACTACTCAGCGGCAACACAAAGTTGTGAAGAGTTAAAAATGCCATCACTTCCTCTTGGCGGTATGAAGAAGCGTAAAAAGAAACCTATAACAAAACAAATGGAACCTGGCGATGCTTTTATTTTCTATACAGATGGTATTATTGAAGCATCTTCAGAAAAAGGCGAAATGTTTGGTTATGAAAGGTTCTTTACAAAGTTTACTGAACAAATGAATAGTAATACCTCCGCCAAAGAAGCTATAAACAACATTTATCAAGCTGTTGAAGACTTCAGAGAAGAAGGACTTCATTCTGACGATATTACTTTAGTTATAGTAAAACGGTTAAAAACTCAATCTTTGATTGAATTTCAAGGTTCTAATTCCAATTCTTCTGGAACTTTAACATTGGGATGAGTTTGAATAGGTTTTAATTCTATAGGTTTATATTCCTTAGTATCAAAACTTGGTTTCTTTTCTGCCTCTGGCTTAGTTTTTTCAGGAGCAGGAGCAGCTTCAGTTTTTGTATTTTCAGCAGACTTTTCAGGCTGAGCTTCTTTTGTTTCTACAGGAATCTTATTTTCAACCGCCTGAGTTTCAACAGGTTTAACAGTAGAATTATCTTCTTTGACTTCTTTATTTTCTTCTTTTGGTGATTCATTTACAGATTCATAACTATAAACTACGCCACCTATAACATCTCTCTTGATTATTGGGTAAGAACCAGGGGTAATTGCCCAAACTTCCGGATTCCAGGAAGAATCAAGTTTTATATCTGAAACAGAAGCAAAATATTGAAGATTTGAGAAGCAGTCTTTATAATCAGGTTCTTCACCTATACAGCCATTAGTATTATTTTTTTTATTTATTTTACTTTTGTATTTTAATTTAGTGTCACTAGTAATAAAACAATCTTTTATTACAGTATTTTCTTGCTTATTTTTAGGTGGGAAAAACCGACCCGCAATTCCTCCTACATGAGTATTGTATTCACCTGTTGTGAACTGACCTATTGCGTAACAGTTCTGAATATAAGCTCTATCATTATTAGCGACTATACCACCGCAACGTTCTTTGCCTTCAGCATTAGCATCGTTATAACAGTCTGTCAGATAATTATTCATTTTTAAATCACAGGCAATACCGCCACATTCTATACATACAATTTCTGCTGAAGTTTTTAATTCCCCGTGATTTTCGCATCTAGTTACTGAAGCCAAACCCCACTTTTCATTTTTGCCATATACCCCTATTAAGGAGGCAATACCACCAGTAAACTTACCTAAAATACTTCCATAGTTAATACAGTCTGATAATGAAGCATTTTCATTTATCTGGCAAACTATACCGCCTGCATTGCCTTTGGTAGCTGTTACTTCAGCTTTGGAAACGAAATCAGAGTATAAATCTGGTTTGTCTTCTTTTTTGCTATTACCGTATATTTCTCCAAAAACACCACCAACAATAGTTTCACCTGTCACTTTACCTTCAGCAGAAAGGCCCTTTGCACTGCAATAATCTTTTATACTGCCGACTACACCACCGCAAAACTTTTTTGCAGTAAGATTAACATCAGTAAATATATTAGTAAGTTTACAATTTTTTTCTATTTTGCCGAAAGCACCGCCGACGTATTCTTCACCTTTTACTGAAGCATTTTTAATATTTATATTGTCTGCAGTTATTTTTTCGCCTTTACCTAAAATACCACCAACAAACTTTTTGCCATTTATATTATCAGAATTAACGGTGAAATCCTTAAAAGTTACATTTTTGGCTTCGCCTATCAAACCACCTATTGATTCCTTCCCGTTAACCTTTGCATTAACGATAATATTGGTAAAAGTAGCATTAATAGCTTCACCAGCTAATGCACCGGCTTTATTGTTTTCGCCAATATCAATTTCGCAATTTATAGTAAGATTCTTGATTTCAGCATTTCTTACCCTGTGGAACAATCCATGAAAATCATTATATGGACATTGCGGAACCGTCGTAAGCTCTTTATCTGATGTAACAATTTTTAAGCCTGTAATACTTTTGCCGTTTCCATCATAGCAGCCAGTAAAGGGTTTTTCGTAATAATAAAGCAACAGCTTATCTTGAGGCTTACCCCAAAAATCATTATTAGAAATAGTTATATCTGCTTCCTGCTTAAAATAGTAGCCGCCGTCTATATATTTATACTCTGTATTTAAAGCAATCAAATCATTAAGATTTTTTATAAGAAATGGGCTGTCGCTAGTTCCTTTGCCTTCCCAAGGTAATTTCTTTTCATATTTATTGTTTTGCTCAAACCAGGATTTTTCATCAATTTTTTCTGTATTAAAAGTCTTTGTAGTTCCATCTTTAAAAGTTAAAGAATTAACAACAGCATAAATACTAAAATTAATAAATTCGTAACTAGTTGATTGGTTTGTTTTATTACCGTCTTCGTCTACAATATCACAATAAAAATACATAGATTTTTCAATTAAATATGTATTTTCTAAATAGATGATATTCTGAGCATAAGGTTTTAAAACCATAGGAATATCATTTAAATGTGCGAGGTTGTCGCATTTAGCTTTAAAACCTTTTTTATAATCAACTTCCTTCATTTCATAAGGACCAACAGTTGATTCAGGAAAATCTTTTCTCGTTATAAAGTCACCATAAGCTGAGTTTGTTGGATACTCATATTTTATTAATTTACCTTTAAAAGTGGTTTTTGCATTAGAAACTTTTGTAGGGATAAATTTTGCTCCATAGATTCTGCCGTCAGCAGCAGGCCATAATTGCAAGTCAAAAGATACAGAAATATTAAAATCATTTTCATTGTATTCTCTTCTTTTTTCGTTATGACAATTAGAAAAACCAGAAAAATCTATAGCAAAACTGTTAGCAGTGTCAGAATTTAAAACCATTGGTTTATAGCAATGTTTAAAGGAATAACAGCCTGAATTATAAAACTCAATACCTAATATAGTTATATCAGCTTTTGTAATCTGAGAACTTATTATATTGTCAGTTATATCATTATAGCCTTCAAGATAAAACCTATCTTCGGCAAAAGAAATAGTTGAAAAAAATGCGACAAATAGCAACCCAACAAAATATTTCTTCATAATTTCTCCTAACACTTTTCTAACTTTATACTTTTAGTTTCACTTTTCTATTCATTCTACTTTAAAGAATATAATATCCTGCATTAATTTAATAGTTTTAGAAACAAAATCACTTCTTTTATTACCATCTAATCTTCTAGGACAGTAAACAATAAGAAAATCATCGTAAGTTTCATACTCATAACCTGATTGATGAAATTCCTTGAATAACTTACAGACTTTTTCATTAAAGAATTTCTTTACCTTTTCTTCGTCATCACTACTTTTAATAATAAAATCTCTAGTAAATTCAGGATTATTGTCTAATATTATTTCTTTATAATTTTGTAATTGAGATTCATATTCAGACTCGGATTGACTAACGTTATTACTTGTTCGTTCTTTTAAAGTAAATAAACAAGGATGAAATTGCTCTTTTGAAACAGAACAGACAGTACTGTTATAAAAATTTAAATCTTCATATTTTGAAGTATCTTGATTTTTTTGATATTCCACTTGTTTTGAAATATCTTCATCATCATCTGGTCCTTCATCCGAATACTGATAATAATAACTAAAATAGGTATAACCATCTTTTACAGTAGCTTCTTCTTTAAAAGAGCTCACCGATGAACCTTTATTCAAGATGATACTTTCTTCCATCAATTTATCAATTCTTTTTAATGTTTTTTCATCTAAATTTGGAAACATTTTTTTCATATCAGATTCATCCCATACTTCTAACTGATTAAAATAATATCTAAATCTGATTTTTTCCCATAATAAAGGACCAAAAGCAACTAAAAGAATCACAACTATAATTAAAACAATAATCAATACTATGTAAAACATATTCATTTAAAGTCTAAATCTTCCTTCTCTCTTTTCAAATAAATAAAATTATATCATGGATACTTATGAATTGCCACGATAACCCTAGACTTGTCTGACCAGGAAAATTGCCTTATATCTTATTTTATTCTATGCTCTCAAATCTCTTTTAATACAAAATTCACCTGAGTTTAGCATTAATAATTGACTTTTAATATTAATAAAGTATAATTAATAACATATAGTGGTAAAAATAATGATTTTTTATAGGATAAACGATTACTTTCATAAATATAATAAAATAAAAAGAAAACAATTTGGCTATTCATTAGTCGAAGTTATGTTTGGTATAATTATTTTTGCCTTAATATTTGTAGTTGTTTTTAGAGCCTTTGCGCCTACAGCAACAGCAAGCCATAATTTAGTTCGTGGTACAACTATAGCTATGAATGCCTGCAACTGGTATTTAAATTCCCTAGAACAAGCCATTCAATATGAAGGTGCTTTATCTTCAACTGACCTTGGGGAGCACGATATAACCAACCAATTTTCTGACGAACAGTTCTCCGATATTAAACTGCTTCGTTCTCTAAAAGTTACATCGCTTATAACCTTAAAAGATAATCTTTATACAGCAAAAATCACTTTCAATTGGGGAGATTCTGAAAATGGAAAAGAAAAATCTCATCATTTTGAAATGTACAGATTAATTGTTCAGCCAAATTTATAGTAATAAAGAATGAGACTAATTGTTAAATGAAAATAAAAAATCTAATAGGAATGAAATATAAAAGAAAAGCTTTTACTTTAGTGGAATTAATTATTGCACTTGCTGTATTAGCTCTTTTATTAGCTTTCATTTACCCTATTCTTTTTTATTCTCGTACAGCAAACAACACTATTACTAAACTAGATGTTTACCATGATGTAAGAAGAGTTGACCAAGCTGTATTCGACGAACTCAAATTAGGTTCTGGTGTTTTATATCCCCCAAAGCCAGAAAAAGGTATTATAGGCGAATGGTATCCCCAGCTTATATTTCGTAATCATTTAAACCAAATAATAATGCTGTATGTTAATAAAAAGAATAAATTAATTATATTTAATTATGATGATGTTGATGGAGCCTATTTATCTCTTGGCAAAATATTAGGGTCAAATATAAAAGAATTCGTTGTACGTAGGCAAGGAAGTTCTGTTATTGAATATAGATTAACCTTCGAAATAGACAAAAGAGATTTTGTTATTGCTAATCAGGTTACTTTGGTAAATGTTTTTTAAAAGGTGGTATAAAATATGAAACGAAAGGGTTCAGCTATTGCAACAGCAATTATACTCGGAACAGTGTTCTTTATTGCTGTAAGTGCTCTACTTCACTACTCGTCTAGCGAAATGAGACATATAAAAGCTATTAGTGCTGTAAAAAAAGCAGAATTACTAGCATTATCTGGAATAGACTGGGCAGAAAGCCAGCTTAGAGTTAAGCGCTGGTATGGAACTGAATTTGTACCTTATAAACACAATAAAGGGAAACACGATTCTTACGGAACCCAATATCTCACACCTTTTGGAGAAGACGAAGGAAGTGTCACTATTATATGTGAAGACGTTGCCAACAAAACCCCTGGTTACAATATGTATGGAATGCAAAAAATATGGTTTTTACATCATATAAATGTTTATGCATTAGGTGAATACGAAAATCAAAAATGTTTGGTATATGGTCGTTATATAATTTCTCCTGAACCTATTTTAAATAGCACATCCACTGAAGGTGCTGGTTTTGAATCACCTCAATATGGTGCACCAGGTGCTGTTGGTGTATCGGCTGTAAAAACAATGGTTAACGGTAAAGAAGTTACAAACTTTGTTGTCAAAGAAATTAAAGTTGCGGAACATGATAATGTTAATATCAACACCGTTGTTGCCATAGTTAATCCAATTGATGACCCAGACAGAAACATAGAAGTTAGACCCACAACCTTTGGAACTGTCGCTGAAATAAAGGCAAAGAAAGGTCAAACCTGTCGTGCAGGTGATAATTTACTTATATTAAGTAAAAGTATAGATGCTGGTGGAACTTCTGTTAGTATGAAAACCCTCAAAAAAATGGTTCGTGTAACAAAAATTCCGCCTGAAATATGGAAAGGACTAGATATAGACCTTATTAACGACAGATTTGCTATTTCACAATATATTAGCGGTATATCTGACGCTTATTTACAGAATTTTGTTGCTCATGCTTCTCTTGAAAAATCCTTAAAAAATATTGGGGATGAAAAATTTGACAATAAATTATCAGCTTCAGAAGTTTTAAGTAAATTTCCTGTTAATTTTACCAGCACAACTCGCAATAGAGCAGAAAATACTTTTATTGCATATATGATAAAGAATTTTACTGCTCCAGGTGGCACTTGGGATAGAAAAGAAAAAGCTCTAGATGAAACATTTTTAAAGCTTGATCACGAAAGAACAGATCCTCCTCAAGAATATTTAGATTGGTTGGATAACCTTGGTTTAACTCAAATTTTGAATACTAAGCCAAGACTAAATTCAAAATTTTTCGACCCAAAAATGAAAAATGATGAATTTATGAATTTATTACACCCACATTTAAATCAACCTTCAAGTGAATTTATTGCAAATCTATCTCAACTTCCTGATGCATCAAGATTTGTTAATATACAAGAAGGTGATTTCAGTGACGAATCTCCTTCATACGTAGAAAATGAAAATGGCATACATATTATAGATCCTGACAAAGGTGTAAAGGTTGATGTCCAAAAGATTACTAAAAAATACACTTTTGTAGATCCAGAATCGAACTTCGCTATTGAAATGACAGATCTGTTATCTTTTATAAAGAAATATTACGATGATGATGGAAGTTTACCACCTAGAGAAGAAACAAGAACTAATGAATTTATAGACTGGCCACTTCCTGCACCAGCTCCAGAACCACCGCCCCCAGCTCCTGGTGGAAATTGGGTTTGGATTGATGGTAAACCAGGAACACCTCCTGGCGATCCTACTTATCATCATCGTGGAGGAACAGATGAAAATATTAATCCTCCAACTGGTGGAACTGGTAGATATGAACCAGATATGCCTGATGACCTTGATGGAGGAAGCAAGGACTGGGAAATAGAAGGTTCACCATACAAAGACGGAGAAGATGGTGGTGAAGACTCCGATAAAGATTCTGGCGAACGTGAATCAGTAAAAATCTGCAACTGCAATAAAGGAAACTGTGGCATTTGCAATCCTAGTGGAGAAAAAGAACAATTCACTATTAATAAAAATACAAAATGGGATGTAAAACCTGGCACTCCTGGAAAAGACCCAGAACAAGGTAAATATGTTTGGGAACCTTCCAGAACTGATCCAAGCGATGGTAGTGATGGTTCTCCTGGCACTGAAGGGAATGCTGACGGTGGAGCTGACAGCACAGATGATGCAACTGGTGGATCTGGTGGAACTGATTCAACACCTGGTTCTGGTATAGATACACCACCTGCACCAGCACCAACTCCAACCCCCACCCCGTCAACTCCAGCACCCTCATATCGTAGCGGTTCTTTCGGATTCTAATTAGAATAAAAAAATAAAATAATATGCTCAAGAGTTTACAAAAATTCTTGAGCATATTATTTTATTTAGAATATTGAACTTAGGAGAAAATACAATGGACAAGAAAAAAGTTTTTGTTACTAGAGAAATACTACCTAAAGGTCTTGAAATATTAAGAAAAAATTTTGATGTAGATGTTTGGAAAGAATATGCTCCACCATCAAAAGAAACAATTATAGAACACATAAAAGACGCTGACGCTATTCTTACTATGCTTTCAGATAAAATTGATGCTGAAGTTATAAATTCAGCTCCCAAACTTAAAGTTATTGCCCAATTAGCTGTTGGTTATGACAATATAGATTTAAAAGCCGCAAAAGAACGCGGAATATATGTTACAAATACTCCAGATGCCTTAACAGATGCTTCCGCAGATTTTTCCTTTGCATTAATGATGGCTATAGCTAGAAGAGTTGTTGAAGCAGACAAATATGTTAGAGCAGGTAATTGGAAAGTTGCTTGGCATCCAACAATGATGCTCGGTGCACCAATGCGTGGCAAAACACTTGGTATTATAGGGGCTGGACGTATTGGGCAAGCAATGGCAAAACGTGGTCGTGGGTTCGATATGAACATTCTTTATTTTAATCGTTCTAGTAAACCAGAATTTGAAAAAGAATGTGGCGCAAAAAAAGTTGAATTAGACGAACTGTTAAAAGAATCTGATTTTGTTAGTATTCATGTTCCGTTAAATGACCAAACTAGAGGCTTAATTAATGCCGAAAAATTAGCATTAATGAAAAAAACAGCATACTTAATTAGTAATGCTCGTGGTCCAGTTATTGAAGAAAAAGCACTATATGAAACTCTCAAAAACCATAGCATTGCAGGTGCAGCATTAGATGTTTTCTGCAAAGAACCTACTCCAGCCGATAATCCTTTGTTAGAATTGGATAATATCGTTGTAGCTCCACATATTTCAAGTGCAAATACTTCTACAAGAACAGAAATGTCAGTAATGAACGCAAATGACATTACAGCAGTCCTAACTGGTAAAGAACCAAAGAACATTGTAGTTAAACCATAAGTCAGAGGTATTGTATTTTATAAATATCTGAATTAGAATGAAAAATTATAGGAGACAAACTGACAATATGAAAATCAGCGATAGACTAATTTTTAATTCAGAAGTAAAAGACGGGCTTGCTTGTAAAAGACCTGTTGTTGCTCTTGAATCTACCATTATTTCCCACGGTATGCCATACCCTCAAAATATTGAAACTGCACGAATGTTAGAAAACACTGTTCGTGAAAACGGTGGTGTACCTGCAACCATAGCAATTCTAGATGGTAGAATAAGAATAGGAATAACAGAAAAAGAACTTGAAATATTAGGCACAAGCAAAAGCATAAAAAAGGCTTCTAGACGTGATTTACCCTCTATTATAGCTTTAAGACAAAATGCAGCAACTACTGTTGCCGCAACTATGATTTGTGCAAATCTAGCAGGAATTAAATTCTTTGCAACAGGTGGAATTGGTGGCGTGCACAGAGGAGCTTCAGAAAGCTTTGATATATCAGCAGATTTATTAGAGTTTACTCGCACTCCTGTTATGGTTGTTTGTGCTGGTGCTAAAGCAATTCTAGATATTCCCCACACTATGGAATACCTAGAAACACTTGGGGTACCTGTTTTTGGATACCAAACAGATGAAATGCCTGCTTTTTATTACAGAAATTCTGGAGTTAAAGTTCCACAACGTTTTGACGACCCAACAGATGCTGCTGAGATATTCAGACGTTCCATCAATTTAGGTTATAAAAGTGGTATTCTAGTTGGCAATCCTGTTCCTAAAGAATTTGAAATGGATAAAAATGCCATAGAATCAAAAATAGATGAAGCACTAGAAGATGCTAAAAAACAAGGAATTCAAGGACAAGCTGTTACACCTTATTTACTTCAAAGATTATACGAAATAACCGGAGGCGAAAGCCTTAAAACCAATATTGAACTAGTAAAGAATAATGCCGCTTTATGTACCAAAATAGCGGTCGCTTTTTTCAAACATTAATTCATAGGAGATAAAAAATGAAAGAAAGAATACAGAATGCAATAGAATTACTTACTACAAATAAAGGTGAAGGTTGGTTTACTGTATTAGAAGAACCACAAAAAGAAAAATTCATTCAATTTACTTATGATGAAGATTATGGATTACAAATAGATTTACCAGTAGTAGCCTTAACTCCTGAAGAACTTGCAAAAACAGAAAAACTAATGGCTGAATATTCAATAGAAAAAATAGAAGTTACTCCTTCTGAAGACGATTGCTGCTGTTGCGGTGAAGAACACGAAGAACATTGCGACTGCGGTTGTGAACACGAAGAAGCTGGAGATGAAAAATTTGAAACTTTCAACAAAAAAATAGAGGATAAAAACACTGCAATTGATATAGCTTATCGTGTATTTAAAGAAGTCTATGGCTATTCTGATGACACTCATATAAATGTAACCATTTTCAGATAATCCATTCCTCTAAATATAAAACTACCACCTAACTTAAACAGTCATTTCAGTGGGCAAAGCATTATATTAAAAAACAAAAAATTATAATGCCTTGTCCATTGTTGCTTTTAGCTTATTGATAATTAATCTTAGGTTTGATATACTATAAGACACAGATTCAAATACAAGGAAAAATATTATGGTGAAACCTCTTTATCCTTTAAGCGATATTTCGCCAGACAAAAGGAAAAGGCTTAAAGACGCCAAAAAAGCTAAGAAAAAAGCAATCTTAGAAATAGTTAAAAATCCGTATTTAGTTTCTGTAGTTTTAGTTTTAATAGTTCTTGTATTTGTTGTTATTTTACATTCAAGTCGTTCTAAAAACACTTTAGATGCTTCCAAACCTACTGGCAATCAATCAGAAGCTGGTTTTTCCTGGAAATTATCAAAACTATTTAAATCAGATAAACCCAAAGATATAGGAACTGCTCAAAAAGAGCAGCTTAAACAGATGGGTATTGATGATAACGTAGAATCTTTCGAAGTAAAAGTTGAAGCCAAAAACCTTCAAGAAGAAAAAAAGATTCTAGCTATGCGTAAATATGAAGCATCTAGACAAACTGCAGAACGAAGAATAAAAGACAAAGAAGAATTGCGACAAAAGCTAAATTCAAATAAAGCTATTAGATTAAAAGAAGCTGTTATGGCAGCAGAAGATTCCAATATGCTTGGTATTATGAAGCTAGAAAGTTTTCTAGACGATTCTCTACGTAGTACCGGTGGTGATAGTGCTGATGCAGACTTATATATTGTAGCCTATCAGCATCTTGCAAAAGTATATCAAAAGAATAATAGAGAAGAAAAAGCAAAAGAAGCATATATAAATGCTTTTAAGTTAATGAAAAATCAGGCCCCTGATTATCAAGGACCTGAATGGGATAATGCAATTAATAATTTGGAACAGATTCGACCTAAACCTACCCGTTAATTTCCCTGCAATATAGAACGCAATTATCATTGAAGGGAACACTGGTAGTAAGCAAAGGAGCTAATTCAGATGCTGGTCGCATAATAACAAAGCGTCTGATTTCCTTTGGGGCCAAATCTATTTCATCGTGGGTAAGGTTTTCAACTAGGTTACTCTGGGAGAATCTACCATCCATGAAAGTAGGGAAGATTCTAATATGTGGGATTGTCTTATCAGTTGTATTAACAAGATAACCGCCAATATAAACATTGGTACGGTCTATTTTGACACCTGTCTTTTTAACAACAACACTTTCAGCTTTAAGTTCTTGAAGAGGAGCATAGGTATTATTCCCAACATTTTTGAAAGCATATACTTTAGAAGTAGTAAAAGCTTCTGTTGTTTTCCTAGCA
>CAMJNS010000044.1 GCA_946407375.1 uncultured bacterium | reverse complement strand
TGCATCACTATAAACAATTGAATGTGGTGAAATTACTACTATTGTTTCTGGAGCATCTTCTGCAATCATTTTAGAAGCTTTTCTATAGGCATCGAGAGTATTCTGTATTTCTTTTTCTCTACCCTTCCCTACTTCAGGTCTAGCAATAGGCGGATGTGGCATAATATAAGTTGAAAGCATGAAATATCTCCTAAAAATAAAAACAAAAAGCGGAGGAGGCGGGATTCGAACCCGCGTACCATTGCTGGTAAACGCATTTCGAGTGCGCCGCGTTATGACCTCTTCGCTACTCCTCCATATCATTTGAAACAATGTTAATGTTACGCCATAAAGAAACAATGTGCAATAATTAATATAAATTTTATTTTAAGGGCTTACGGGAAAAGAGAAAAATAATTATAATTATTCTACTATGAAAAAGAAAATATCTATATTACTTGTGATTTCTCTAATGTTATCCTGTGTACCTGTTCAAATTAGTGCAGGTACACTTACTTCTAAACTTCAGACCGCTATATCAAAAGTTCATGAAAAAGTAGATTCTGCTTTTAGTAAATTAAAATCAAAAATAAACAAATCAGAATCAAAGACAGAAGAAAGTAGCACAAAAGCTGAAGCTCCTAAAGAAGAAAAGAAATCTTTACTTAGTAGAGCTCGTTCTTTACTACAAGATTCTTTTAACATGAACTTCCTTAGCTCTGTTCCTGTTATTTTCTGGCGAAAGACCTTCGACAGAATGTTTGATTATTCTCAAAGTTCAATTGATAACCTCAACGTTGAACACAACGGGGAATTGATCACAAGAGACGATTTTCAAGACGACAAAGCTTTACACGTAAAGAAATCTGCTGAACTTGCTCTTCATATAAAGAGTTTGTTTGGTTCATCTGTTTTCGCTTATGGAGTAACCTTAGCCGTTGGTGGTATTAAAGAACTTATTGATAGTAGCTTCCTTAATCCAAATGGTGGTCGTTGTTGGGAAGATTTCTACGCTGATATGGTTGGTGCAAGCGCAGTATTCGGAGAAAAAGCTTTTGATAAGAAGCTCAACAAATATATGGACAGCTTCTTAAAGACTAATCGAAAAGTAGATATGGTTGAAGATACAGCTTCTAAATCAGAAGAAAGTGTTGCCATAGCTAGTTCTCCTGAAATAGCTGAAGAAGCTGAGGATCAACGTTTAACAGAAGAATACTATGATGCTGTTCTAAATAATGATAATAAATCAATTGATGAAGATGCTGAAAGTATTTCTAATAAAGCTGAAGAAAAACAGCGTTTAACTCAAGAATATTATGATGCTGTTCAGCGTGGTGATACTGAAGGTGCAAAAGAAATAATAGAAAAGATGAAAAACATCAAGTAATAGATAATCTAAATAGCAAAAAACCTCTTTTGGTTAAATGACCAAAAGAGGTTTTTTTATGACTTTTTAATTCTTCCAACCTAGCAGTTCAAATGCTTCATCCATTTTATCTACTGTAGTTCCTGCTACTAATGAATCTAATGCTGCTGCTTTGTTAATATAGGTAGTAGCATTTGCTTCATCTCCAGCAAGAGCATATGCAAGAGCGGCTAAGGCATGAACCTTTCCAGAGCTTAAAGCCAAACCAGAATGAACCTGAGCAAATTTTTCAGGAGGCATATTTCCCAACATTTCAGCAGCTCTAACATAATCTGAAGTAGACATATGTCTATAAATAAGACAGCCAGCAAGTCCAACTTTTGCTTCGTTATCAGAAGCATAGGCTTTTTCGAAATAAGGAATAGCTTCTAAAATTTTACCAGACTTAGAAAGAGACCAGCCATAACCATTATTTGCATTGACACGCTGAGCGGTGGTTAAATTTTCATTTAAGGCTTGTTCAAAAGATGTTCTTGCAGTTTCGTAATTACCGATTTTTATTGCATCCCAACCATCATTAATAAGACTGTCAGCAACAATAATTGAACTTGTGCTTCTACTGCTAGTTCCACAGTTTTGAATCATCGGGAAAGCCAAAAGTACTATTATTAGAAGCAAATATTTAGCTTTTTTCATTTTATTATCTCCGTTAATTAACGTAAAACCGCAATTTTAACTCGTTCTTTATAAGAATTGCCACCGACATTAATTTTAACATCGGCAAAATATACACCATTTGCAACATTCTTGTTCTTCTTATTAACAAGATTCCAATCAAATTCGTATACACCATTATTCATATCTTCTAAAGAACCATCTAAAACCTTGTGTCCGCTCATATCATAGATTTTGATATTGCCATTTCCACCTTCACGATTAGCACCAGTAATAGTAGCTCTAATAACAGAATGAGTCTTGGCAGGATTTGGATAAGAAGTAACCTGGGCTAAGTCTGCAACACCAGCATTAAGTCTTAATGATGCTCTCGAAATGTTGCCAGAGTTATCAGAAGCTTCTATTTCAAAGACTTTTGATGAAGCCTTTATTGCAGAAGTATCAATTATAACTTCATCATTAGAGAAACTAGATTTAACTTCCTTGCCATCACAAACAACTTTAACTGTTGAACTACTTATTCCGCTGCCAACATCGCTAACTTTAACAGCATATTTACCTTTTCCTCTAATTTCTGCATTTTGAGAAATTACAGGGGCAGTTTCGTCAACTGCAACAAAGAGAGAAGCAGAAACATCAATTTTTCCCTTTGCCTTACCATCCTTCATAGAAACAGGACCGACCCATTTATGACCTGAAGAAGTTGCTCTATACAAACCGGCCTTGGTTGTGTCATAAGCTACAGAGCAGTTAACAGGAATTGAGATTTCCAAAGCTTTATCTGCTTGTTCTACAGGTAAAGCCAAATCAACATTCATACTCATTCTAGTAAGACCTTCGTATGAAGTTGTATTATCACTTGAAGCAAGAACAACAGTTCCATTATTAGAGAGAGCATTTTTAGGAATATCAACAGAGGCAAAATTTGCCATTAATGAGCCGGAACTACCTCTAGAATAATATGAAGCAGTAAAATTCAAAGAATTTGAAAGAATTACTCCATTCTTGTTGGTTCCAGTGCAGACTATAGTACCTTCACCATCAGATGTAACAGTGTAATTAGTCATATAAGTTGAATTATTGACTGGACTCATTGTTAGATAACCTTGTTTCCCATTATAAGTCATCTGAACTCTTGGTTCTGATGCGAAATCCTTTTCGGTTCTAACAATAATGTGCAAGAAATTTTCAAATATTGGGTTAGGGAAAATAGCTACTTTCAAATCGTCAAAACTTGCTGAATAAACATAACTAAGTTTTTCATAGTTATAATTTGAAGTCAGCATAGGAATCAATAGTATTGTTTCGTAAGTTCCTGTAATTCCATAATTTTGAACAATTAAATTACCTGATTGATTTGTATCCAAAACCATATATTCACAGGTAGTATCAACAGCACTTCCCTTTTTAACTACTGCACAAGCAAAAGTTCCATTGCTGTTACCATCAAATGCAATATTAAGATTGCCATTATTTCCAGAAAGAGCTATACAGTCACCAGCCCAAGAATTTACTTTTCCTGAGCGAGTATTCATTTCGGCAGAAAGAGTGAAATTTTCTGTAGCTGATATTGGAAGTTTTTGAGTATAGCCAATATCATTAGAGGTATCTTTGTCAGCATCGACTTTGTAACCCCATTTACCTTCATTTAGAAGAGTAACACCGTCATTTTTATAGACTTTATCTAAGTAATTAGCCACAACCCAGTCTCTGAATACTGTTGCAAAAGTTGTGTTGCTAGCTTTTAATACAGAATCATAATTACCTGTTCCACCGTCAACTTTTGCTCTTATCACAGCTTTTAGGAAATTTTGAACATTTGCATAACCATATTTTTCAACAACATAATATGTCCACAAGAATGATGCACCATAATTAGCAAATGGGTTGCTTCCATTCCACACTTCCGCACGTGGATCTACCAATATAGTATCAGGGTTTTCAATAAACTCATCAAGATTAGAAGGATATTTCCCGTTATAAACGAACTCCATATATTGAGTAATACCTTCTTCTAGCCACTTTTCCAAGCCAACCAAAACATTATTCTGAAGAGTATAAGCCTCATTAAACATAACCATATGAGAGAATTCGTGAGCAATGGTTCCTTTAACGAGATTACTATCCATATAATATCTGAATATATCTATGAAAATGATTTCTTTTTCGTTACTTAAAGCATAATTAGATCTAGAAAGCTGATTTCCTCCAAAAAAGTATCCAATAGTAGAGGCTTGTGTACTTCTAATATTATCTAAGAAAATAAAGATTTTAGGATCACCGTCAATATCAGGTTCTGTTCCAAGATATTCACGAACTTTTGGATAAATATTATTATCAAATTCGTCTGCTATTCTAGCTAAAGTAAGCTTAGCTGTAGCTTTATCAGTACCAAGCATATATCTGGGTTCAAGAACAGTTCCATCTGTAGCGTCAGGAGAATATTTCAAATTTGCATTATGAGGCCAACTCATATTCCATTCAGCATAAGCCTTAGGAGTTTCTGCTTCCGAAGAAGAGAGGGTTTTAGGTAGAGTTGGGAAAAACATTACAGGAACAAAAATATAACAGTGACTACCTATATATCTTAAACAAGCTTTTGGATAATGACCATTATGGTCATAGTCATATATTTCTTTTGCTTGAGTTTCACCGCTTCCTTTGCCGTCATCGTTTGTTGGATCACCGGAGAAACCAGGCCATTCTCCACCATCATGGAATAAATCGCTTAGTCCCATACCATTCTTTGTAGCAAAGGGAACCATAGTATTATCAACATCTGCTGAAGTAAAGTTTATTCCACCTACAACAGCACGCGTAGAGGCATTCATTGGCGATTTTTTTAGAGCGTCATCAGAGAGATAGGTAGGCAAACTTTGATTAAGAAAAGAAGATACATCAACTCTAGAACCAATTCGGTTCGCGATTTCTCCTTGTTTCCTCAGCATTTCATTCATTTCTTTGTTTGAAATAACATTGCCAGCAAAAGCAGTGCTTGTTGCCAACAACGAGCCCACCAATAAAGGAATTATTTTAAATAAATATCTGTTCGCCATTTTTACGCCTCTTAAATCAAGAATAAATTATTATTCTTTAAAGGTATCGGCTAGTCGACAGGTTAAATTTAATTAATTGTTTTTCATCTCTGTTTGAGTTTGCTCCGTAAGAATGAAGTTATTTCTTTGAACTAACCTTAATTTATGTTAGACTAACAAACTACATAATTATTGTAGTTAGTTTTTGTTGTTTTTATTGTTTATTGGAGGAAAAGGAATGACTAATAAATTTGACGCACCAAAATTGAATTTAACAAAGTCTATGGCAGAATATGCTCGTGGTAAAAACTGCACTCCTGGTGGAGTTCTTGGCATAAGACGACCATATAATTTTGTCGAAGGCGAATATCCAATATATTTTGAAAAGGGTCAGGGCGGAAAAGTTACCGATATAGACGGTAACGAATACTTAGATTATCTCTGCGCCTACGGTCCAATTATTATAGGTTACAGGGAAAAAGAAATAGATGAAGCTGCTATAGCCCAAATTAGAGATAAAGGTTTTTGTTTCTCATTAACTCAAAAAATTCAGAATGATTTATCAGAAAGACTTCGCGGTTTAATTAAATGTGCTGAAATGAGCGTTTTTATGAAAACCGGTTCTGACGCTACAACTCTTGCCACTCGTGTTGCTCGTGGTTACACAGGCAGAAGTAAAATCATTCGTTGCGGTTATCATGGCTGGCATGACTGGTGTGTTGAAGTTAAGGGCGGTGTTCTTCCTAAGACTTATGAAGACACTCTTGAATTCCACTACAACCATCTAGAAGAATTAGAAGACCTTTTAAAGAAATATCCTGATGATGTTGCCGGTATAATAATGACCCCAATAGGTCATCCAACAGCAAAACAAGTTGAATACCCCAAACCAGGTTTCTTGGAAGGCGTAAGAGCTTTGGCTGACAAATACGGCGTAGTTCTTATTTTTGACGAAATCAGATCAGGTTTCAGAGTTAATATAGGCGGTGCTCAGACTCTATTCAACGTAACTCCAGATCTTTCAACATTTGGTAAAGCTCTTGCAAACGGTTACCCAATAGGCGCTGTTGTTGGTAAAGCTCAATTTATGAAGAAAATTGAAAAAGAAGTTTTCGTTTCTTCTACTTTCTTCCCCAACAGTATAGAATACGCTGCAGCTCTTGCTACTCTTAATTTCCTAGAAAAGAATAATGTTATCGAAAATATCAAAGCAAAAGGCGAAAAATTCAATGCAGAACTGGTTAAGATTCTTGCCAAACACCCCAATACCATTACAACAGCATCTCCAGTTCCTCAAATGCCTTATGTTATTTTTGAAAAGACAGAAGACAAGACTTATAAAGCAAAACGTAACGATTTCTATACTCAGTTGATTCGCCGCAAAGTATTCTTGCAACCCTATCACCACGGGTACATTTGCTATAGACACAGCGAAGAAGACTTGCAATACACATTAAAATGTATTGATGAAGCTTTGAGTTACATCGACGAAACCAAATACTGAGATAGAGATAAGAGGTAAGGGAGAAAACCCCTTCAGTCACTTCGTGACAGCTCCCCCATCTTCATGGGGGAGCATCTTGAGGATTTTATCTCTAATAAACTGATTGCCACTTACCATTTACCACGCCAGCTATTAGCTGGCTCGTAAAGACGTAAAACTTGCGGTTTCGCAATGACGAAATAGAAACGAGGTTTAATTATGGAAAAACTAATAATAACCGCTGCTATTTGCGGTGCTGAAGTCACTAAAGAACATAATCCCGCTGTTCCTTATACTATAGAAGAAATAGCTAGAGAAGCAGAATTAGCTGCTAAGGAAGGTGCTTCAATAATTCATCTTCATGTAAGAGAAGACGATGGCACTCCAACCCAAAGCAAATCAAGATTTGAAGCAGCTATAAAAGCAATAAAAGAACGCTGCCCAGATGTTATTATACAGCCTTCTACTGGTGGTGCTGTTGGAATGAGCAACGATGAACGCTTGCAACCAATCGAACTTTATCCTGAAATGGCAACTTTAGATTGTGGTACCTGCAATTTCGGTGGAGATGATATTTTTGTTAACACCGAAAATACTATCATTGAGTTCGGTCAACGTATGATTAAACTCGGAATCAAACCAGAAGTTGAAGTTTTCGATAAAGGTATGATTGATATGGCTATAAAAGTTGCAAAAAAAGGTCATATTCTTACCCCAATGCATTTTGACTTTGTAATGGGTGTTAACGGCGGAATTTCAGCTACTCTTAGAGATTTGGTATTTATGGCTGGAAGCATCCCTGCCGGTAGCACTTTTACCGTTGCAGGAATTGGCAGACATCAGTTCGAAATGGCTGCTGGTGCTATTCTTCTTGGAGGCCACGTCAGAGTTGGCTTTGAAGACAATGTTAACCTAGCTAGAGGTGTTAAAGCAAAATCTAATGGCGAACTGGTGGCAAAAGCAGTTAGAATCGCCAAAGAATTGGGTCGAGAAATAGCTACTCCAAATGAAGCTAGAGAAATACTTGGCTTAATGAAAAAATAATATTTTTCACATCTTTGATTAGTAATTAATAAAACTCTTGAATATAATTCTTAGTTTCTATGATTACTTAAAAACTCCTCTAGACTCAAGGGGAGTTTTTTTATGGTTATTTAGATTTGTGGGTGTGATTAAATACTTCCTTTATTTACCATCTCTCAATTCCATTTTTCACAATATAACTGCATTATAATTGCTCATTTTGATTAATAATAGTACAGCTAAAACATTGATAAATTGTTGCTTTTACTTTATAATTCACGCTCAAATTTTATTATTAAGGTAGGCAATATGAGCAGTTCTATGTTTTTTGGAACATGGTATTCCATAATACCACCTCTTTTAGCAATTATTCTGGCTTTTGTAACCAAGGAAGTATATAGCTCTCTATTTATTGGGGCTTTTTTAGGTGCTTTCCTATATGCTAACTTTAATTTATGGGGCACTTTTGATACCTTTTTTACCATGATGGAAAAGAATCTGGATATAAAAGTTATTATTTTTACCCTGATGCTTGGTATGATTGCAGTTTTATTGAAAAAATCAGGTGGTTCGCAGGCTTACGGAAAATTTGCATTACAAAAGCTGAAAACAAGAAAATCATCTTTATTTGCTACTGCTCTTCTTGGAATTATTATTTTTATAGATGATTATTTTAACTGTCTTACTATAGGCTCTGTGATGAGGCCTGTAACTGATAAGAATAAAATTTCAAGAGCAAAATTAGCCTATCTGATTGATTCTACGACAGCTCCAATATGTATTATTGCGCCCATATCAAGCTGGGCAGCAGTTATTAGTTCTTATGTTCCAAAAGAATCACCAATACCTGGTTTTCAGTTGTTTATAAAAACTATACCTTTTAATCTTTATGCATTTTTAACTATATTTACCGTTTTATATCTTATTGTTATCGGCTTCGATTTTGGTCTAATGGAAAAGCATGAACGCAATGCTGAAGCTGGAGATTTATTTACAGACCATGCTGAGGATTTTAAAGAATCTGAAAAAGAATGTGAAAACTCTCGTGGAACAATATCTGATTTGGTTTTCCCAATAATTATTTTAGTATTTTGTTCTGTTGGGGGTATGATTTATACCGGTTTATTAAATGGAGGCACAACGGTAGCAGAAGCTTTTTCCAAATGCGATTCTCCTGTTAGTCTTATTTTTGGAACTTTTATAACCATGCTGGTTATGTTCATTTACTATACTTCCAGAAAGGTTTTAACTTTTAAAGAATATACTGATTCTTTTTCCGAAGGCATAAAAGCTATGACTCCTGCTGTTTTGATTTTGACTCTTGCCTGGACGTTAAAAGGTATTACAACGGCTTTGGGGTTAGGTAATTTTATTGGTTCTTTTATGACAGATAGTATTTTAATGTCTTCTTTTACTCCATTAATACTATTCTTAATTTCTGTTTTTGTATCTTTTTCTACTGGTACATCTTGGGGAACATTTGCAATCTTGGTTCCATTAGCTGTATTACTATTTAAAGACCCATCACAGCAGGAGATGATGATTATTAGTGTTTCCGCTATATTGGCTGGTTCTGTTTGCGGCGATCATGTTTCTCCGATTTCTGATACAACGATTATGTCATCTGCTGGAGCTCAGTGCTATCACATGAATCACGTATCAACTCAGATGCAGTATGCGTTAATTCCTCTTGTGGGTTGTATTATTGGTTATATTGTGGCTGGCTATACTAAAAATTGGGCTATAAGTTTATTAGTTGGTTTGATAGTGGTTCTTTTGGAAATCCACATCATAAAGTGGAAAAAAGAGAGAAAGATGAAAGATATAAACTGAAAGAAAAAGACATAAGATAAAAGTATATCTTATGTCTTTTTTCTTATATCTTTAATTTAATCATTTTCTCTTTATAAAAAAGAAAAACTCACCCAATAAACCAAATATTATACCAGCAATCGGAAGCCAGAGCGGAAAAGAAAAAGTGCGATCAATATGTTGAATAAGCACAATTTCTTTGGGTTGCTCTGCTTTTTTTGTTCTTAATTTTATTTTTTCTTCACTCATAATATTTCTGCTTTAGCATCTAATAGTCTGTTATGGGCAGCAGCAAGCTGTTGAAGTCTTTCAACTATATCTAACAAACCTTTAGAACGTAATCCAGGAATCAGAGAATCTATAAACACTAGTTTTACTTTTGGATGAGAAGGTTCTGTGTAACCAGTTCCTCTGTCATCGCCTAACATCCAATAAATTAATCTATCGCAGTAAGGTACCCAATTTGAGAAATCACTTATATCAGAATGAGCATTTAATCTAGGAATCAAAATCTGAGGAACATATTCAACCTGATTTGATGCATTTATATAGATTCGTTCATTTTCAGGAACAATAGGTGCTATTTTCAGATTTGGCAAAGTAACTTTGAATCTAGCTTTTCCGAACTGATTAATAGCAATTTTTTCAGCAATTATTTCCCATTTTGATTCTATTTCTTGTATATCATGTTGATAGGAGAAAAGAATCTTTTGGAAAGCTTCATTGGTCTTTAATTCAGGCATTAAGTTTTCTAATGCCTGGAAAGGTGAATGGTTAAATAGAGAACCAAGCATCTGACCCAATCCATTACTGATAAAATGACGTCTTGTTAAATAAGTTATAGCTTTTTCGTTAGAAATATGTAGTTTTTCCGAAATAAGCCATTGAGTAGCCTGTTTTGCAACTTCTAATGAATTGCTAGATTTCCAAATATCGATTTGTTCATTGAATTGCCATGGCTTGAATTGGCCGGGATAAGCATTATCAATAACATGGAACAGATTCTGATTGAATAAATCAAGCAGTTTAGATAATCCGTTCATATGGAATTCTCTAATAGAAATTCGTTTTGGTATGTCTTCGAAAGGAATTCCCAAACGATCTTCTATAAGCCATTTTGTTGCATCAGCAGCAATCTGCATACGATTTTCTTGGAACCAAAGCAATTGTTCTTCTTCAGTAAATTGCCACTGTTTGAATATGCCAGGGAAAACCTGGTCTACCAAACGGAAGCAGGAACCGTCAAACTTGTCTAACAATGCATCTAACCCATTATCTACAAATACTTGTTTATTCAAAACTGATGGCAAATCACCTCTACTACATTGTAATTTGTCATTCATTAACCAAGTCAGAGCTTCTCTAGCACAAGACTGCAAATCCTTGCTTTCTAACCAAACTTCTACTTCTCCAAATTGCCAAGCCTTAAATTTACCAGGCATTGCCATTTCGATTAGTTTAAATCGGCTTCTGTTAGCCCATTCATAAACTTGCCCAAGATTATTAGCATAAATAAAACTTTCATCAAATTCCCTTGGCAAATCCTCTGGTTTGCTTAATTTGTTTTTCAGCTTTTCTAATGAAACTTTAACTGCTTGAGCTACCCATATCGGAGCTAAGTTTTCATCAGCAAGGATAAAGTTAGGAATTTCTCCTTCCTGAGCATTTATCATTTCTATTATTTCGCTAACATTTGATTCAGAGAATTCTGAAGCAGCATTACCAAAGTGAGTAGCAAAATTTTCAGCATTTCTTTCCAAACCTTTTGCCTGCATTAGTTCTTTTATCTGTAAAACAGGTAAATGCAGTTTATCTGCTAATTTTTCATCATTAAGGAACAAGAAGTTCTTTTCTATTGCAGATATAATAGTTTTAGTAACAGGATCATTCAAGTCTAATGCAGGTGGTCTATATTGCATTGAAGGATTAGCCGGTTGAGCATTAGGAATCTGACCACCTTGATCATCTCTTTGAATCATTGCTTGAGGTGGCATTTGAACAGGCATTATAAAATTACCAACATTTCCATAACTAGCATTAGGCATTAAACTTGGTACTGTCAATGTTTTTTCTTCTTCGTCTGTCGGAGTTACATAGATTACTTCTTCTAAGGTTGATTCACCTTTCATTGCCATTTCTAATGCACTTTCACGAAGAGTTCTCATGCCTTCAAGTCTAGCAACACGTTTAATAGCGTTTTCTGTTCCGCCTTCCATAATTACATTCTTTATGGAATTAGTAACAACCATTACTTCATAAACACCAATTCGTCCGTGAATACCAGTTTTATTACATTCTCGGCAACCAACGCCTTTATAGAATTTTGTTCCTATTACTTTGGCTGGAGAAATGCCTAATCTTTGTATTACACTTGGAGAAGGTTTATATTCAGTCGAACAATATGGACAGTTCTTGTGAAGAAGTTTTTGAGATATAACAACTCTTACCGCTGCAGTAACCAAATAAGCAGGAACACCCATATTAATAAGTCTGTTTATTGTTGCAGGAGCATTGTTGGTATGAATTGTTGAAAGAACTTTATGACCTGTTAAAGAAGCTCTAAATGCAATATCCGCTGTTTCCAAGTCACGAATTTCGCCTACTAGAATAACATCTGGGTCTTGACGAAGAGCTGTTCTCAAACCTGTAGCAAAATCTAACCCGATTTTGTCATTAATCTGAACCTGGGTAATACCAGAAATTCTGTATTCAACAGGGTTTTCAATAGTAAAAATATTTATTTCACTGTTATTGAAATATTTTAACATACCGAACAGTGTTGTGGTTTTACCTGCCCCTGTTGGTCCTGTAACAAGTATAAGTCCATAAGGTTCATCCAATGTTGATTTTAATCTTTTTAAATCATCTGGGAAGAAACCTATATTATCCAAATCAAACTTAGATTCTCTTTGCAATAGACGCAAGACAGCCTTTTCCCCTAATAAACTAGGAACTGTGCTTACACGAAAGTCTACTTCGTTATCTTGCATCTTAACCTTAAGACGACCATCTTGAGGCAAACGTCGTTCAGCAATATCTAAGTGAGACAGAATCTTGATTCTGCTGATTAGTGGTGCTAAAAGACTCTTTGGACCAGTCATAGCATCATGAAGAATACCGTCTATTCTGAATCTTATCAAAAGCATTTCTTCACGAGGTTCAACGTGAATATCTGAAGCTCTTTTTAGAATTGCCTGCTTAAATACAGCATCAAGAAATCTTACAACAGCTCCTTGTTCAGAAGTTTTCTTTTCTATATCTAAGCCTTTATCTTTGGTTTCTGGCTCTTCTATTGCTTTCAGAGATTCATCACCGCCAGAAGAAAACCCTTCCCAAGAATAAAGCTGACGAATTGCTAAATCTATCTGGCTTTTCGATGCAATAAATACTTCAAGCTTACATTGAGTTAAAAATGCAATCATGTCTGTTGCCATAATATCGAATGGGTCAGCCATAACAACAGTAAGCTTGTTTCCTTCCTTTTTGTAAGGAATCATTTTGTACTGTTTTGCATTGTATTCAGGAATTAAAGATAGAAGTTTTGCGTCAATTTTAATATTTGTTAAATCAACAACTGTTGAGCCCAATATTTCTGCCCAAATATCTAAAATCTGTTTTTCTGTTAAAAAACCAAGCCTAATGATAATATCTTCAAGCTTTTCTAAAGTCTGCGATTGAATATTTTTAGCTTTTTCTAATTGTTCTTGTGTAATTAGATTTTTTTGTATAAGTAGGTTTTCAACAGAGATTTTGTTATTTATCGGGCTAGCCATGATTTCCTCCAGAAGCGTTATTCGACCTCTATCCTATAAGAGCGTCTTTCTAAAGATACTGTTGGATTATACCTATTAGGATATGCATATAAATCAAATTCTACGTGTCCGATTCTTTTAGGCAAGAAAGATATTACTATACTTTCATCTTTTTGTTTTTTACTAGTAAGACGAATGCGGTTATCGTTATTTTTATAAACAATCTTCCATTCTAATTCATAATCTCCACCAAATCTAGGAAGTTCAATTTCAAAAGCTTGATTTAGACGTGTCCTGATAATTTCTTTTGCAACAACAGAAGGTGGAGTTAATCTAACATCTACTTCAGGAGATACTATTGCTCTAGGAGAACAGGTAACAAGACCAACACATTTATATATTCCTTGAACTAATGGTTTCCCTCTAATATTTACAGAAACCCATGAAAGTTTAACACTTTTTGTTTCTTTAGGTTGCAAAGGAATTGTATGGGGTGAATTTTCCCAAGTAAAACCGTCAGACCATCTATAAATTGGATAATCATTATGGTAAACAACCATATCCCAATGTCTACCTGTGGCATACTCAATATTTATAGGATATTTATTATTGTTTTTTAGGGTTACAGTAAAAGTTGCTATAGAACCAGCTATAAACTCTCGACTATCAGGGATTATTCTTACTTCAATACCTTTTACATAAGGATAACGATAGAGTGAGCCATAAGAAGATACTTTTGCTCTAGTTCTTTTGGTTAAATATTTTTCGTGAGATGAAGCATAAGAAGATTTCGTAATAATTAAAAAGCTGCTTATAATTATTATTAAAATTAGAAATTTTTGCTTCATTATGTTTTTATTTTTTACACCAATAAACTATTGCAGGTGGGAAATTATTCCAAACAATAGGGCTAAGATGAAATTCCGAAAAATTCATTTTTAATACTTTACGTATTCTGCAAGCCCCTGGAAGATAAAAACCATGGAAATAAGTGAAGGTGGTGAAAATTCCACCTTTAGGTAAAGCTTCAACAGTTGCTTCAATTATTTCATCTTGAAGTTTATAAGGGAATATTGCAAATGGAAGTCCGCTAATTATCGCATCTGCATGTTCTTTGCCATGTTTCTTCAATTGATCACAAACATTTGAAGCAGAATCTTTTATTATCTCTACATCTGGACAGGTTTCTGTAGAAACTTCAAACATTTTATCGTCTATTTCTAAGCTGAAAAACATTGTTTTGTCGTGGTCAATTCTATCAGAAATATATTTTGTAAAAACACCCGTTCCAGGACCGTATTCAACAAGGGTCTGAACATTTTTTAAATCTACAGGTGCCACCATTTGTACAGCTAAGTTTTCTGTGCTTGGTGCTATAGCTCCAACACAACCTGGATGTTTTATAAAATTTGATAAGAACTCTGTTATTTTCATTATTTACTTCTCTGTTTATATTTCAAAAAATACATTAAATATTATATAAAATATTGAAGTTTATCAAAGCTTTTTTTTATAAAAAACTCTTATAAATATCTTCTTCTATTTTAAAATGACCTTGTAATCATAATTTATAACATTTAATGCTTATAGAATTTTATTTCATTTTTCTTTTTACGAATTCATCAATAAAGAAAGAAGCAACATCTTCTGAATACTTACCAGGGCCAAATCCTGCATCATAACCTAATTCTTTTGCCAAATCATTAGTTATTCTAGGACCACCAGCAATAAGTATAAATTTATCTCTAAGATTTGCCGCTTCTAACTGTTCAACTAAGTCCACCATATTTGTAATATGAATATCTTTTTGAGTTACTGTTTGTGAAACAAGCAGGACATCTGCTTTTAACTCAACAGCCTTTTTTATAAAATCTTGATTGTCCACTTGGCTACCAAGATTGTATGCATCAATCATTTGATAACGTTCTAACCCATAATGGCCAGCATAACCTTTCATATTCATGATAGCATCTATGCCAACAGTATGAGCATCTGTACCTGTGCTAGCACCGATAACTACCAAATTTCTTCCTATTTTTTCTTTAATAAATGCATCAATTGAATGCATATCAAGAACTTCGGATTCAATAGTATTAACTTTTATTGAAGTAATATCAATGCTATGGGTTAAATTTCCATAAGCAATATAGAAAGTAAAGTTTTTATCTAGAGCTTGATGGAAACAAACTTGAACATCATCTAACCCCATTTTAGCAGCTAACTGTCTTGCTGCTTCCAAGGAACGGTCATCGTCAGGAACAGGCAAAGTAAAACTGACCTGAGTCTTACCATCGTTCATAGTATCGCCATAGGGTTTAAGTTTTGTCAAATCAAGTTTTTGAGTAAAATCTTTTGCTTTTGTGGAATATAGTCCGCTGCTCATGCTCTTTCTCCCTTCAGCATCATTTCAATAAAGGGGTTATAGTAATCTGAGTGTTTTTCAGTAACGCCATTCAAGCCTTTTCCGCCATCTATAGGTCTTTTTACTCCAGCAAACTTCCCCTGTTCCAAAGTTTTAAATAAACCTTCTTCTTTTATTTGAGATAGCATATTACAAGCTTTATTCAAAACTTCATTAGCTCTATTACTCATTATTCCATCTTTTTTAAACTCAATTTCATTGCCTAAATCAGCCATAGTATTAAAAATATAGCTGGCATTTTCAATAGATAAAGCACGATCCGACATCAGAGGAGTATGAATAGCTTCAGTCAACATTCCTAAGAGATGTAACTTCTGACCAGTAAGAATAGTTACCATATTGAAGAGAGCATCTTGAACGTGACCCCTGAATATATTTCCAGTCATGAACTTTGTTGGAGGCATATATTTTAAAGGTGCTTTAGGGAAGATTTCTCTAGCCATTTGAGCCTGAGCAAGTTCAAACAAGAAACCATTCTTCAAACTAGGATCGATTTCGAAAGCATGACCTAACCCCATTTGTTCTTCAGGAATACCAGAAACAAGAGCAAATTGTTCATTGATAAACTGTGAAGCTAGAACAGTATGGGCTTCTTCTACTGCATCAGCTGTAGTCAAATAGTTATCTTCACCAGTATTAATTATTACACCTGCAAAGCCATTAATTATTCTAGAAAAATACTGATCTATAAGTGTACGCTTCATGTTTATGTCTCTAAATAGTATTCCATAAAGAGCATCATTTAACATGACATCTAGTCGTTCTAATGCACCCATAGCAGCTATTTCAGGCATACATAGTCCTGAACAATAGTTACAAAGTCTGATATATCTGCCTAATTCTTCAGAAACCTCATCTAGTGCCTTGCGCATAAGTCTGAAGTTTTCTTGTGTAGCATAAGTTCCACCGAAACCTTCTGTTGTAGCACCATATGGAACATAATCTAAAAGACTCTGACCAGTTGTTCTGATAACGGCAATAATGTCTGCGCCCTGTTTTGCCGCTGCTTTTGCTTGGGTAATATCTTCATAGATATTTCCAGTAGCAACAATTACATACAAATAAGGACCTTTTTTATCACCAAATTTTTCTAGATATTTATTGCGATTCTTTCTATTATTTCTAATTCGTTCGACTGTTTGAGAAGCTATTTCATCTATTTTAGCTTTGATTTCAAACATATCAGCCATTTTTAACTTGGTTATATCAAGTTCTTTTTTAGAAATAGCTTCAGCAATCTGCTGAGGTGTTTTACCTGTTTGGATAATCGCATTACCTAAATAGACAGATAATCCTAATGAAAGTCCGTTAGCATTTTTTATACTGTCGACTATAACATTGGGTAAGGGTACACCGTTATCATCCACACCATCTATTCCTAATAACCTTGCGCAGGTTCTTTCTATAGTTACACTTGTGTGTTTTTCTATAAAACGCTGAGTATCAGCTGCTATATCGCGAGCATATTGTCTCGCTTTTTCAACTAAGCCAAAATCTAGATTAAGTTTGCTTTTCATCTATCTTTCCTTGATAAAGAATAACTAGTTAACTAGTGTACCATAATACCACAACTTTTAATATTTCATAGTTTTTTTTCCTTTCTGTCTTCCACTCTCAACTTTCAACTTTCAACTCTCCCTACACCCTATTCTCTAATTAATTATTGACCAAAAAAGCCTTTTACGTTATAGTTACGCCCATACAAATTTAATACTTTGGCAATTATAGTCTGAAAATTTATGGATTGGCAGACAACATAGCTTGTTATTGCAAGCGTAGTAATTGTTGCTGGTAGTTATTGTAGAAAAAGCTATAAGTTATAAGCTCTAAGCTGCAAGCCAGAAAAAATCATTACCAAAATGACTGGCTTATAGCTTGAAGCTTAAGGCTTTTAGCTTATATAAAAACAACAAAAACCAACAACAATTACTTATAAATGAAGGAATAGCTGTTCTATGAAACCAGATTTTCGATATTTAGATGCCGAAGTAATAATTGTCACGAGGAAATCATGGAAAAGTATAATCAGTCAGAAGTAGACTGCCGTAGATGTTTTGGCATTATTAGCCACCCAGATGCTGGTAAAACAACATTAACAGAAAAACTTCTTTTATTTGGCGGTGCCATACAAATGGCAGGTGCCATCAAAGCAAGAAAAGCAGACCGTCACGCTACCAGCGACTGGATGAAAATAGAACAGGAACGTGGTATCTCTGTAACCACTTCTGTTATGAAATTTCATTATAAAGATTATGAAATAAATCTTCTCGATACACCTGGTCATCAAGACTTTTCTGAAGACACATACAGAGTTTTAACTGCTGTTGACTCTGCTCTGATGGTAATAGACTCTGTTAAAGGTGTTGAAACTCAGACAGAAAAACTAATGACCATCTGCCGAATGAGAAACACCCCTATTATAACTTTCATAAATAAGTTAGACCGTGAAGGCCAATCACCTCTAGATTTGATGTCGGAAATTGAAGATAAGCTTCAAGTTGAATGTGCTCCCCTATCTTGGCCTATTGGAAGTGGGAAAACATTTAAAGGAGTGTACAATCTTTACAAAAAGCAGATCGTGCTTTTCAGAGCCGGTGAAGCTAGAAGACCCCAAGACACAATAACTATAAATGATTTAAGTGACCCTAAACTCGATGAACTTTTAGGTTATCAAGCCAAAGACCTACGTGATGATATTGAACTTTTGGAAGGTGCCGCTTCGCCTTTCGACCATAATGAATATTTAAAAGGGAATCAAACTCCCGTATTTTTCGGCAGTGCTTTAAATAATTTTGGTGTTCAAGAAGTATTAGATGCTTTCTGTGAATTATCACCCTGCCCCAAACCTCGTGCAACAGAAACTCGTGAAGTTTCACCCTATGAAAAAGACTTTTCTGGATTTGCTTTTAAGATTCAAGCAAATATGGACCCCGCTCACCGTGACAGAATTGCATTTGTCAGAATATGTTCTGGCAAATTCACTCGTGGCATGAAAGTTATGCATCATAGAATTGGCAAAGAAATAACCATAGCTAATGCAACAATTTTTATGGCTCAGGATAGACAGAATGTAGAAGAAGCTTATCCAGGGGATATAATAGGGATTCATAATCACGGTACGATACGAATTGGTGATACTTTTACTACAAAAGAACCACTTAAATTCACAGGAATACCAAGTTTTGCTCCAGAAATTTTCAAACGTGTTATTTTAAAAGACCCATTAAAAGCAAAACAACTTCAAAAAGGTTTGTTACAACTTTCAGAAGAAGGAGCTATTCAGGTATTCAGACCATTATTTGGGAACGACTATATAATAGGTGCTGTAGGTGTATTACAGTTTGATGTTGTTATATCAAGACTTGAAGCAGAATATTTCGTTCACGCCATATATGAAGCAGTAGATTATGGCATAGCACGTTGGATTACCAGCGACAACGAACGAAAACTAGAAGAATTTAAAAAGCGCTACAAAACAAGTTTATCACTTGATACTGCTGATGCACTGACATTTATGTGCCCTGACAAGTGGCGTTTAAATTACGTTATGAAAGAATGGCCAGAAATTCAGTTCTTTGAAACAAGAGAACATGATTGAAAAAAGGCGAAGCCTTTTTCAAGAATTAGGAGTTTGGAATGAGTAGAGAAAAAGAAAACCTAACCTTGTTAGGTAACAAAAACACAAAATATAAAAGTGATTATTCCCCAGAAGTATTAGAAACATTTACAAATAAACATCCAGATAACGACTATTTTGTGAAGTTCAACTGCCCTGAATTTACTAGTTTATGCCCTATTACAGGACAACCAGATTTTGCAAACATCACTATATCTTATGTTCCTAATATAAAAATGGTTGAAAGCAAATCTCTTAAGCTTTATCTCTTTTCTTTTAGAAACCACGGAGATTTTCATGAAGACTGTGTTAATACAATCATGAAAGACCTAATCAAGTTAATGGATCCAAAATATATTGAAGTCTGGGGTCGTTTCACTCCTCGTGGCGGAATTTCTATAGATCCATATTGTAACTATGGCAAACCTGGTACCAAATGGGAAAAAGTAGCTTGGGATAGATTGTCTAATCACGACCAGCACCCCGAACTTGTTCATGCGAGATAATATTTTTATGATTAAAAACATTAATTATTCTAATAAAAATGCTTTTACTTTTATTGAACTGATAATAGTTGTAGTTATTATTGCGATTCTTTTTGCTATGGCACAGCCAAACAGACGTCCTCCTAGAGCATCTCATAGAGAGAAAGCTTGCTTTTCAAACTTAAGAGTTATACAAGGCGCAGTTGAAATGTACAATATGGATGTTGATTCGAAAAACTATATGAGAACTTTGGACTTGGATATCTTAGTAAAAGCTAAGTATTTAAAAAGTTTACCAAATAAACCAGAAGAGTCTTGCATATATATGTCTTACGGTGATCTCTCTTCTGATACCGAAAGTTTGGTTTTTTGCAATTATCATGGAGACGTACAGCAAGTACGCTTTAAAACAAATAGAATAGATTAGTTTAAAGGCAATAAAGAACTAAAAATTAATTCTGAATTTAGTTACAGATTAGCAAAAAAATACTCTTGACGTTAAAGGCTAAAGAATAATATAAATTAGCAGCAAACAAATTTTAGGGGTTTAAAATGAACGATACATATTTCCAACGTATAGCTGATGAATTGAAAATACACGTTATTCAGGTATTATCTACCGCACAGCTTCTAGAAGAAGGAGCAACGGTTCCTTTTATAGCAAGATATAGAAAAGAACGCACGGGCTCACTTGATGAAGTTGCAATTACAACAATAAGAGACCGTTTGGAAGAATTTGAAGAATTTGATAAACGAAAAGAAGCTATTGTTAAATCTTTGACCGAACGCAATCTTTTAACTGACGAACTGACTAAAAAGCTTGATTCAGCTAAGACTTTAGCTGAGTTGGAAGATATTTATCTGCCATTTAGACCTAAGAAACGCACAAAAGCTACTGTTGCCCGTGAAAAGGGCTTAGAACCTCTTGCTTTGATTCTTTTAGAACAATCACCAACCTGTAATCCAGAAAAAGAAGCTGAAGCCTTCTTGAATGAAGAAAAAGGCGTTAAGAAGGTTGACGAAGCATTACAGGGCGCTAGAGACATCATTGCTGAAATGGTCAATGAAAATGCCGATGTCAGAGCAATGCTCAGAGAATACTTCGCACTAGAAGCTGTTCTTAATTCAAAAGTTATCAAAGAAAAAGAAGCTGAAGGCATCAAATTCAAAGATTATTACGATTGGCAAGAACCTGCTTCAAAAGCAGCTCCTCATAGATTGCTCGCAATCTTGCGTGGTCAGAATGAAGGGGTATTAAAAGTAAGTGTTCAGCCAGAAGCTGATAGAACAATAAAGAACATTTATAAATTCTATCGAAAAGGTTTCTGCCCAGCTTGGGAACAGGTTAGAGAAGCTATTGAAGATGCTTACAAACGTATGCTTTCTTCCTCTATAGAAAATGAATTTCTAAAACAGCTTAGAGAAAAGGCTGAAGAAGAAGCTATAAAAGTATTCTCTGTTAACCTTCGCGAAATGCTTATGGCTGCACCTCTTGGACAAAAAACTGTTCTCGCTATAGACCCAGGTTTCAGAACAGGTTGTAAAACTGTTGTTCTAGACCCACAGGGCAAACTTCTTGAAAACACTGTTATTTATATTTCTCAGTCAGAAAAGGCTTTAGAAGCTTCTGCTATTTTAATAAAACAACTTATTGTTAAATACAAAGTTCAGGCAATTGCTATAGGAAATGGCACTGCAAGCCGTGAAACAGAAGCTTTCATTAAGAGCTTGAAGCTTCCACCACAAATAGTTGTTGTAATGGTCAACGAAAGCGGAGCATCTATTTATTCTGCTTCAGAAGTTGCCAGAGAAGAATTTCCTGATTATGACGTTACTGTCAGAGGTGCAGTTTCAATCGGTCGTCGTTTAATGGACCCACTTGCAGAACTTGTTAAGATAGACCCAAAATCTATTGGAGTTGGTCAGTATCAGCACGATGTTGACCAGACTAATCTGAAAAAAGGTCTTGATGATGTTGTTATGAGCTGCGTCAACGGCGTAGGTGTTGAAGTAAATACTGCCAGCAAACAGCTTTTAAGCTATGTTTCAGGCTTAGGTCCACAACTTGCTAAGAATATAGTAGTTTATCGTGAAGCAAACGGTCCATTCAAGAACAGAAAAGCATTGCAGAAAGTTCCTAGATTAGGGCCCAAAGCTTTTGAACAGGCTGCTGGTTTCTTAAGAATAAGAAACAGTGACAATCCTCTTGATAAGAGCGCTGTTCACCCAGAAAGCTATCCAATAGTTGAACAGATGGCGAAAGATTTGAACTGCAAAGTAGATGATCTTTTAAAAGATGCTGAGCTTCGCAATAAAATCAATTTGAATAAATATGTAACTGATACAATTGGTTTGCCAACTCTTAATGATATTGTTAAGGAACTTTCAAAACCAGGTCTTGACCCACGTGAAAAGTTTGAAGCTTTCTCCTTTACAGAAGGCGTCAACGAAATAAAAGACCTCAAAGTTGGAATGAAGCTTCCTGGTATTGTTACAAACGTAACTCAGTTTGGTGCTTTTGTTGATATAGGCGTTCACCAGGATGGTCTGGTTCACGTAAGCCAGCTTGCTGATAAATTCGTTAAAGACCCCAACGAAGTTGTAAAGGTTGCTCAAAAGGTTATGGTTAGAGTAACCGAAGTAGATATAGCTCGTAAGAGAATTGCTTTGAGTATGCGCTCAGAACGAAAGCAAGTAGAAAAGTGGTAAAAAAAAAGCTGGCTCATAAGCCAGCTTTTTTTGTAGAGTGATAAGTGATAGGTGGTAGGTGATAGGTGGTAGGTGTTACTTAGTGCGAAGACCCCTTTCGTCGCTTTCAGCGACACTTCCCCCGCCATTCGCGGGGGAAGTTCTTATTTTCTCCCCGAAGCGACCCCAGATTAGCAATTTGAGCTGCCGACGAAGCGACCCTCCACCACGATGCGCCCCCAGAATTTTTGAAAAAAATTGCTGGGGCTGCCACCACGGATGGCGGCGTGCAAGCGAGCC
>CAMJNS010000043.1 GCA_946407375.1 uncultured bacterium | reverse complement strand
ATAATAAGCACTTACGTCGTTTTTTTAGCTTCAAAGTGTCAAACTTGGGATTTTACATATAGTAGACATTTTTCAAACTCTTTTCAAGTGCAAAAAACTTACAGGATTAAAGGCGGAAGTTTGACAGTTGCTAACTGATTTTTATATATCAAAGTCGCATTAGCGGCTATTTTTTTTGTCAAATTTTAATAATTTTACTTGCGCAGAGGCGCGCGGAGGTTGTAAATTAAATTAATTAAGGAGTTTTAAATGAGACTGAATATTGGCAGATCTAAAAATCAAAAATACTATTATGTTCAAAAGACCGTATACATCGATGGCAAAGAGAAATCTTTGATAGTTGAAAAACTTGGCAGTCATACATCTCTGTTAAAAAAATTAAATGGCGAAGACCCTTTGGAATGGGCTAAAAAATATGTTGAAGAGTTAAACAGAAAAGAACAGGAAGAAAAAGCTGTTGATATAAATATCTGTTTTTCGTCCGGAAAAACCATTGCACCAAATGAAAAACGACTTTTTAACGGCGGCTATCTATTTCTTGAAAAAATTTATAATCAACTCGGGCTGAACAAACTTTGCAAACAGATCAGCAAAGGCTATAAGTTTAAATATGACCTTGATAGTATTCTCTCAAGATTAGTCTACAGCAGAATAATATATCCAGAATTAAAACTTGCCACATATGAACTCTCACAGAGCTTCATCGAAAAACCAAATTTCGAATTACAGCATATTTACAGAGCTCTTGATGTTCTTTCCAAGGAATCGGATCTGATACAGTCTACTGTTTATGAAAACAGTCTGAAAATAATTCCAAGAGACACCCGAGTCCTGTTTTATGACTGCACGAATTTCTATTTCGAAATGGAACGCGAAGCAGGTATAAGGCAATATGGCTATTCAAAAGAACACAGACCCAATCCTATAGTTCAGATGGGACTGTTTATGGATGGCAATGGAATACCTCTGTCATTCTGTATAAATCCTGGTAATACCAACGAACAGGTTACTATGAGACCTCTTGAAAAGAAAATCGTTAATGATTTCGGTCTTTCAAAATTCATAGTATGCACTGACGCAGTCTTAGCTTCTGAAGATAATCGCAGGTTCAACACCAAAGGTGAAAGATCATTCATAACCACACAGTCTATAAAAAAATTAAAAGGTTTTCTTCAGGAATGGTGTCTGGATAATGACGGCTGGAAACTGCAGGGAAGCTCAAATACTTATAGCCTGACTGACATTGACGAAGACAAATATAAAGATGCAATATTCTACAAAGAAAGATGGATTAACGAAAACGGGTTCGAACAGAAACTTATAGTAACTTATTCAATAAAATACAGAGACTATATGCAGACTCTTAGAGAAAGGCAGATTAACAGAGCGGAAAAACTTATCAATACTAATTCTAATAAGCTTAAAAAAGCATCGTCAACAGACTGCAAAAGATTCATAAATCAGACAAACTGCACCAGGACGGGTGAAATAGCTGAGAAATCAATATATTCGCTTGATTATGAAGCAATAGAAAACGAATCAAAATACGATGGATTCTATGCTGTGTGCACGAATATACAGGATGAAACCTGTGAAATCATCAAGATAAACAAAAAACGCTGGGAGATAGAAGAATGCTTCAGAATTATGAAGACAGAATTCAAGTCCAGACCAGTATTCTTATCAAATGACGAAAGGATAAAAGCTCATTTTCTTACGTGCTACTTAGCTCTGTTGATATTCAGATTATTAGAAAAAAAACTTGGGAGTAAATTTACTTGTGAAGATATCATAGATACTCTGAGAAACTATAATTTCTTAAAACCAGGTGCTCAAGGTTACATCCCAGCTTACACAAGCAATAATGTAACAAATGAAATGCACAATCAATTCGGTTTCAGAACCGATTATGAGATAGTTACCCAAGATATGCTGAAGGACATCAAAAAAATATAACAATCTGCGCAAAACATTACGCAAATCCACTAATATTTAAACGGCGTAAGACCGCTTGTATTAAGCACTTACGTCGTTTTTTTAGCTTCAAAGTGTCAAACTTGGGATTTTTTAGTTTTCTGTGTACACAATTCTAAACTAAAACATACTTTTATACAAGAAATTATATTTGGTTATAAAATACTAAAGCTTAATCTATAAGCGATGAGTTCCAAGCTAAATAAAATAGAGGTAAGAGACAAGAGATGATAAAGGATAAAGAGATTAGCCATTATAGTAATCATTATAACTATATTCTTGCCATTTTAGATACATTTCTTGGTATCGTTCTTTAATAAACATCAGCTTGTTCAGCAATTTTATCTATGTTAATCATAAGCCAACTCAACTTTTTTTATTGGTTTAAGGAAATCGTCTGAATCAATATATAAATTTTTTAAAACAGGTCTTAAATCTATGTATTCTTCGATTAATTCTTTGCTGTGGCTATATTTTGTCATAACAACAATATAGCCCATATCCCATTCTTTTATTTCCTCATATTTTTCTAAGGAATATGGTGCAATAAATTTTAAAGTTTCATCTCCAAAACGAAAAACGGTATATCTACCTTCATTGGTTAAGTATGCTGTTGTAAGACCACCCATCATTAGCCTCTAAAAAGAAATTTATAGCATTTATTTTAGCCGTAACTGAAGGTTGAGTCAAGAGACATTTCAACTCTCAATTTTCTATGCTCTTCTCTCTAAAATTTGTAACAAATGTTATAAATTTGTTGATTTATATGTTTTTTAGATGTAAGTTTGTAAATAAATTAATGCTCATTATACGGGGTCTACGATGAACCTTCCGCAACTATCTATACAACGCAAAGTAGCCATGTGCTGCTTCATTCTGCTATTTGTAATTATAGGTATAAACTCTTATCGAAAAATCAACATGGAAGCGGCACCAAAAATGAATGTTCCCTATGTTGCCATATCTACTGTTTATCCTGGTGCTTCTCCTGAAGAAGTAGAAACAGATTTAGGGAAAAAGATTGAAGATGCTGTTGCGACAGTTGAAGGTTTAAAGAAGCAGACTACCCTTTGTATGGAAAACGTATGTGTCAATTCCTTAGAGTTTGTTACCGGCACAGACCCCGATATTAAAATTCACGAAGTCAGAGAAAAGCTCAACGGAATAGTGAATGACCTGCCACCGAACGTTGAAACATCTGTTCTACAAACCATAAATGTTAATGCTATGCCTATCATAACAATGTATTTAACAGGCAAACAAAGCATTGATGAACTATATGATTACGTAGACGACAAGCTTGCTTCAAGATTTTCTGTTTTGCCTGGTGTTGGTGAAGTTCGTATTCATGGCGGAAATAAGCTGGAAATGCAGGTTGAATTGAATCGTGAAAAACTTGCTAAGGCTAACCTCACAGTTGGAGAAGTAATAGCAAGGCTTTCTGCTGCAAATATCAAAATCCCTGCAGGTCAGATTGATGAATTTGGAAGAGAAGAGTCTGTTGCATTTGATGCTGAATTTAAAAGCATAGACGACATTAAAAACCTTGACGTTAGCGGAAACCCAAATGTTCACATTTATTTGGGCGATGTAGCAGACATTAAATTGCAATCGAAGAAATTGCGCTCTATTGGCTATTATAACAGCGAACCAGCGATTCAGTTTGAAATAGTAAAAAAAGACGATGGAAATACCGTAAAAGTTTGTCAGGCAGCGAGAAAAGTCTTTAATCAAATTACAAAAGAAGAAGGCCTTCCTGGAGGAATGGAGCTTCATTGGTTTATGGATGACAGTGCCTTTGTTGAAGCTTCTTTGGAAGACTCTTGGAAATCAGTAATACTTGGAATTATTCTTACCGCAATTCTGTTATTCGTTTTTCTTCATAATCCACGTTCTACATTTATAGTTGCTGTTTCTATGCCTGTTTCTATAATAATTGCAATCGGCGGAATATATTTCTCTGGTTATGGTTTTGATATGATTACACTGATTGCTTTAGGCAGTGCAACAGGGGTTCTCGTTACAAATTCAATCGTTGTTGTAGAAAACATTATTTTAAGACTTACCAAAGGCGACGAAGTAAAAAAAGCTTCAATAGATGGAACAAACGAAGTTGTAATTGCAGTTATAGCCAGTGCACTGACTAACGTTGTTGTTTTCCTGCCAGTTACGCAGATGAAATCAATTATTGGTATGTTCGTTAAACCTTTTGGCGTAACAATGGTAGTTGTTACAATAGCTTCTATTTTTATAAGCTTCTCTCTAACTCCTATTCTAAGCAATGCCTATTTGAAAAAAGATAACGAAGTAAAGAATCCTTTATTAAAAGCTTTTTCAAAGAGTTGGAACTGGCTTTACGGTAAATTTGAACTGCTCTGTTTAAAAAGTTTTGAGTTAGTCAGAAAAATTCCTGGAACTGTTGCCTTTTTGCTTAGTGCTGCTTGTATTGCTGCTTTTATACTGTTAGTGCCTCATTTGCATGTAGACTTTTTGCCTGCAAACGACCAGTCAAAGCTTTCTGTAAGCCTTGAATTCCCGGCTAATATATCATTGGAAGGCACCCAAAGAGAAGTTGAAAAAATAATCAATGTCATCAAAGCTCACAAAGAAGTTGATGCTGTCGGAACTACCATTGGCTACGTAAATGGTATGCCAGGCAAGGTTAATCAAGGCGTAAACATAGCTGAAATGACTATTCACCTTATTGATAAATCTAAGAGAATGATTCACAAAGAATTTGCTAACCTACTAAGAGAAGATTTAGACAAATTCAACGATTTTGTTTATGCGATAAATATTCCTAACCCCGTTGGAATGTCTGGTGTTGAAGTTTCTTCCTATATCAGTGGCCCTGACTCAGAAGTCATAAGAACACATATTAATAGGGCTGTAAAACTGTTGGAAGAAAAGGGAATCGCAAAAGAAATAGATACAACAATTCGTAATCCAAAGCCTAGAACAGCTTTTATTCCTGACAGAGCTGTCTTAAAAAATATGGGTTTCAACGAAATAGCTTTGGGAACAACGGTTCTGGGCTTATTTGATGGTATGAAAATAGGCACTTTCAAGAATGATGGCAGAAATTTTGATATTCGTGTAAAAACCAATGATATAAAAAATATTGAAGAAGCCAAGAATAATGTAATTGGCTCTTATAAAGGAGGCCCAATTAATCTTGATGCTGTAGTAACAGCGGTTTCTGAACCAGTTTCTATGGCTATCGCCAGGAATGACCGACAACGTTCCGAATTTATTTACTGCAACTGTGCTGCTGGAGCTACTGCTGGTGACATTATGTCAGTTTTGAAAAACGATGTGGCTTCTCAGCTTCCCAACGGTTATACTTTGAAATTCGGTCCTCCAGTGGATTCAATGGATGAAGCTATGGAAGACTTTGCTGAAGTTTTTATAAGCGCAATTGTTCTACTTTACCTGCTTATGGCTGCTATTATGGAATCATGGACAAAGCCTTTCTTGATTATGTTTACTCTTCCTTTAGGTTTTATAGGAATGTTTGCAGCGTCAGTCTTTACTGGGGTGCCGATTTCAATGATTTCGCTGCTTGGCGGTGTAATGATGATTGGTATCGTTGTTAATAACGCAATTCTCATCATGGATGAAGTTACTATTCTAACGAATCAGGGCACTAAACCTCACGACGCAATGTCAGAAGCACTTAAATTAAAGCTTAGACCTATTATTATGACTACCATCGCTTCAATCGCCGGTATGCTTCCAATGGTTCTTGGTAACGGTGTCGGAAGTGAATTCCGCCAAGGCTGCGGTGTAGGCGTTGTCGGTGGTCTGCTCCTATCAGCAATTTTAACAGTTTACTTCATCCCCGCGCTCTACTACCGCTTCACGAAGAATGAGTAGCAGAACAATCCACAGTATTTCTTGCTACAGCTCAGAATTATCGCTTCGTAAATTATAATAAAGTGTCCATAATGAACCAACAATCAAAATGTAAATAAAACTAAAAATAAAATGTGAAAACCCCATTGTTCCTATAGTAGCCAACAGTATTAAGAGACATATTTTTGAAAGCGGATTTGGAAGTATTTGCCCCAATAAATCTTCTCCTGTTTCGGCAATACCTTCAATAGGTTTTTGTATTTCCGTCAAATGATGTTCTATTTCTAATATAAATTCTGAATTAGGTGTTAGACTTTTATCAAAATAAGATACTAATGCGATAGGGATAAAAAGAACAGAATATAAAAAGAATAATAAAAATACAATAGATTTCCTAAGCCAACCTTTTGCTGTATAAAAAGCATAACCAAAAAGTAAAAGAGAAGCTATTTTAAATAACACAATAAATAAAGAAATTAAGTAAGCCATTTATTCTTGAACTTTCTTGCAGAAATTAATTATAATATTGTGATAATTTTAACATATATTAGTTTTTTACTAAAACCGTTATTGCATGAGGGTGTGCGAAAGCTAGCATTTTAAAATAGGAATGAGTATTTAGGAATTGAAAGAAAATATGATTTCAAATTTTTGATTTGTAATTGTTCATTTCTCATTTCTAATTACTCATTATTTAAAACCTCTCTGTCAGCTAAAGCTGACTTCTCCCCTTGATGAGGGGAAGTGTTACTTTACTAATGCTGAAAGATATATTTCTAAAGCTTCCCCTTGAGAGCTTGTCCGAAAACTTGAAATTTGATGTAAAATTAGTATTTTTTTCTTAGTCTACACATTGTCATAAACGTATAGCTTTCAGAGCTAAAGCCCATACGCTATACTTTTTATGACAAATGTGTAGACTATTTTATAATCAAATTTGGGTTAAAAAATTAGTTTTTGCACAACTTATTTGTGACAACTCCTCTTAAAAAGGGGAGTAATCTTGACCAAAAAAGCTTGGGATTATCCCAAGCTTTTTTGGTCTTATAGGTGTTTTTTATTTTACTAGGTTAGTTTAAATTTATTTTGCTTTGTGATTATCTTCCCAAGCGGATTAAAAAAAGTCAAATGATTTTTTTATACCAAGATTTCTGTGACATATTCATTAAAAATATATCCTACTATACAAGAGAGTCATTCTACCACATAATAAGAAAAGAAATTCCTAATATATAACACCTCAAAATGAATAATGCGATCGAAGTCAATATCTCAACGTTTAGAAAAGCTTTTTTCATAATCTAGCTCTATAAATTTCCTAGTTTAATCCCACATAAAGAAATCTTCTGATTGATTTTCGCTACCACACTTAGGGCACGAAAGATTTCTCAATTCGGTAAAAGATGCTTTGTGCATTCGCCTTCCACATTTGCAGCAATGATGATAATATCTTTTCAAAAGATGGTATTCATCCTTCAAATCACAGCTTAGAACGTAGGGAACATAGCCCCATTCTGCAACAGTTTTAATGCCGTATTGTTTTTTGAGAATGATATCTGGTTTATTGGGTGCATACAATGTCACATCTGTACCAAGTTCCCATGAACTACACCTTTTGCAGATATAAACCACTTGTCTAGCATCTATAGCGGCATAAGGTGTATTGTCATAAATCTCTTTTAATCCAGAGCCATACTTGCCCTCGGAAATATCTGTAAGAACACTACGATAGACCGTTGGATACATCATACCTTTTCCAAAGTGAACAGAGTATTCATACTTACATTTCTTACATATATAATTATATCCTTGTCCCATTTTTACTTTAACTCCAAATTGTTTTCCAAGCTAACTGGCATTAAATACCTGTCGAAATTCATTCTCACTGACTTTCATCTGTGTTACAAATGCTTCGTAGGTCTCAGAACAAACCGGGATTTTCAGTCCATGTTTAGTTAGACAGATATCGTTTCGCGGTGTAACGTTTTCCTCGTAAGTTGTGCCCTGATTCAACCAAAGATGTAAATCGTTGCTTCCTACTGCTTCTGGATAAAGATAATATCCTGCCTTAGCATCGAATCGGAACATGTAGGCCAACACTTGTAAATAATCTCTATTCCCGATGTTGGCGATGGGCTTGTATTTTGCATCTGCAATTATTCTCGTGCCAGTATCCCTGCTAATAAAGTCTGGATAAATTAGACCAATGTTTCCATTAAATAGTTTTTGGGCGCCTTTCCCGCCCTTATTCATAGGATGATAAAACATATCGTTAATCAGAGAACAAACATATTCTTCCCACAGCCATGCTCCATCAAACAGGATACCGTATATTTGTCTAGAACCCAATCCGATTTGGTGTTTTTGGTGTTGCAGAATCAAAAGGCACAGCCTCTGTAATGCAAGATACTCATGGAAGTAGGCATGTCGGACAGTGTTCTTCTTGTTCAAATCAATGATCTTTTGCATGTATAAAGGCTCATAATTTGGTGTGGCTTTGACAACAAGCTGTACATTGTCCTTTACTCGGAAAAGTAAATTACTACCATAGGGCTTTCGCTTGATGAATTCTATTGTGTGGCGCACTAGTTCCATCAAGTGATTGTCGTAAGAAAACTCTCTCTGGCTATATGCAATATTTCCGATAAAGGGAATATTTTTTTCTATATGTCTTGCAATATCAATGCTACCTTTAACATTTCCATCGTTGTAAATGTTACGGACATATTTTTTGAATAAGCCTTTTCGCATTGCAGTATTAAGGTAATAAGGAAACAAAAACAGCAAGAAATTGAACAGTCTATTATTCTGATCAGCATCAGATTCCAAATCCACAATGTTTGGGATATCCAACACTCGGTCAAGCAGATAACGAAAGAAAAAATCTTCATTTTCACCAGAAAAACGGGATTTAATAATCAAGCGTTCATCACCACAACCAAGAAAACCCATAACATTCCCAGAACAAAAATTGTTATTAATGCTCTGAAGAATCACCTGATCTTTTGTGATGTCCTCTGCTTCTATAACAAATTCAGGAAAAATAAACACACCTTCACGTTCCAACTGTTCTAATGTTTTGTCGGCAATCTTTCCTACAAGATTTCTAATATCTGAAAAGGTATCTTTATTTACTTGTGTGTTGTCCTTAATCGTTAACAATTTCATCGGCATCACCCTCAGTTGGTTTATTATAACCGTATGCCTTTGCAAAGCGATTCATAATGTTTTTTTCATCATACATTCCACGAACATACTCATGAAGAAGCGGTTGCAGATAATCTGTCCAAAGTTTGTCAAATGTTAACTTACGAAGTTTAAGGAAATACGATGCTCCAATCTGGTAATTCTCATTCAGATCTTCAACAGAGACAATTTCTTTATTCAAAGCGGCCATACGTTTGATAGCTTCTGCTTCTAGGTCATCGTCTTTTAAGTTTGCTAACATTTCCAGTCTCTCATCTGCCTTCAATTCAACAAATCGAAAGCGTCTTCGCATGGCAAAATCAAAACTGTCAACGGAACGGTCTATATCATTCATCGTGCCAATAATATACACATTCTCTGGAATATAGAACTTCTCATCCTGATCGGAGTGTAGATTTGAATACTGTGTTGAAACTTCACCTGCTCGTCCTCTATAGCCAGGATCAATAGAGAAAAACAGCTCTCCGAATATTTTGGAAATTTCGCCACGATTAATCTCATCAATAATGAAGATGTATTTTTTCAATTCTGTTGTTTTGGCCTTCGACTTAGAGGATACTCCCTTTTTCGACTTTATTGCCTTGTAGATTGCAAAATCATATGAGTATGCCTGTGATGCGAAGGTTTTACCAAAGAAGTTTGTAATATCCTTGACCTTTGTGAACTTCACATCTGATTCTAGCATTTTTCTTAGTTCATCCAGGTTTAGTGTGAGCCTGTTTGTTGTTGCATTACCTGGAATAGAGATATTAATATGCTTGTCATCGACACTAGTTATGGTGAATTTGTTATCTGTAATAGTTTTGAAGGTGTCTACTCCGAGTTCAATACCTGAAAAAAAGTCCGTCATGGATTCCTGAACAGTTACTTCTTTCTCAATAGCCTCTTTCGATTTCTGAGAATCCTCGTAGTTCTTTCTTGCACGGGCAACAAACTTCTTAAAAATTCCGTCTTGTAATTCAAATCCCATAGTCCCATCATCGTTCACCTTAGGACGGAGGCCTTCAACAAAATCGGAGTAATCATAGTTCGGATGGAACTGCACAAATTCCACCTGCTTTTTCTGCTCGTCTGAAAGCTGAGTATATTTATCGTAGTATCCATTGCTAATAATGTCGGCCGCGATCTCCTTAGCGAGATATGACTTTCCTGTTCCAGGAGCTCCACGGAAAATCAAATTTTTCGATTCAATAAGCATAGATGAAAAGGGATTTCGGTACCCCTTTAAATGCTGAACAAGTTCTTCTTGGGTTGCTGCCTCCACTATATCTTCCTCTTTTTCTTGCTCATCTTTTTCTCGATATGTCAAGATCATCTTATCACCAGGCTTACCAAAACGTTTCAAGCATTCCTGAACAAAGATGATTGTTGAAAAAATATTCCAGCAATAAAATACCAACTGTCTTCCATTATTATAGCTGTAAACAAGATATTCTATAGTTTTTCGATGTTCCCTGAATTCATCAACGCTGGAGTAAATTCCACAAATCATTTCACTGGAAGGAGTGTATTTACAAATAGGAAAGTTCTCCTTACTCTCAACAGATAACGCAGCAAGATTCTTCTCAAATACCTGACAAGCAATACGTGGCATAGTCTGATTAGAATTACGTCGCTCACCTTTATTGTAGTTACGTTTGATTTCCTCTCCATCAGCCTTTCGAAAGAATGCACCGAGTGGCTTGTATTTGTCACCAAGACCTAAGTTGTCCATAGTAAAGCGCTCGTCGCTAGAAACCACGCTCTCAGCAGAAATCGTTAACTCGTATTTTTCCTGCTTTGTTTCGATAGTAAATCCTTGTCCTTGAAGAAAGTTTTTGGCTTCAACCGCATTGAAGTTTCCTGTTGCAATTTCTTCACCAGATGCAAGATGCCGTGCCACAGCTATAACATACTTTGGAGGATATTTCTTTCTATCATCAGTTACTAGCTCATATTTTGTACTTTGATTCTGGGATGGAACACCGTGCTTATCTATATATTTCAGAGCTGCAATGATATCTTGCTCTTTGATCTTTGGAATAGTCATACTTTACCTCCATTAATTCATTAACCTAAGAAATGCTTTCAGGATTTATACATCCTGCTTTTATTTATCTGCAAGAACAGAACAATACAAATCATATTTTTTAGTTAGCAAATCTTTATCAAAATTTGAAAGATACTTTTCTATCAGTTTCTTTTGGAACACTTGAACCACACTTTAAGCCAGATATTTCAACGAGATAGTTTTTCTTGCTTATAGATTATCCTTGATATTATACACTAAAAGTAGGTTGCAGAATGATATTAATTAAAAGTGATTAGATATAAGATAAATGTTTCATTTTATTAATGTTAAAGTATATAAGATGAAAGAATTATTTAATTATTCTTATAACGTCTTATAATCATAAAACCCTATTGTAACATTCAGCTAAATTTGCTATTATAATCATTAAGAAAACAGCTAGAACTTTACTTTTGATTAATATTTTACATTTACCTTTGAGAGTTGGTTTTGACACAAACATATTTACTGTTGGTATTTATTTATGCTCAAAATAAGGAGAACTAAAAATAATAATGAAGAAAGATAAGATTTCTGCAAAGGGTTTTGTTATCCAAATTTATACTGAAGATTTCGAGAATGACTATATAAGTCTTACTGATATTGCTAAATTTAAAAATAAAGAAGAACCTAATGTTGTTGTTGCAAATTGGCTTAGGAATTATAATACCATTGAATATTTAGGCCTATGGGAAAAACTTTATAACCCAAATTTTAACCCCCTCGAATTCGATGGGTATTTACATAAATCTGGGAGTAATGCTTTTACTTTATCACCACTTAAATGGGTAAATACAACTAATGCTATTGGTATAAAAGTAAAAATGGGTAGATATGGCGGAACTTTTGCTCATAAAGATATCGCTTTCAAGTTTGCCTCTTGGATTTCTGCTGAATTTGAATTATATATTATAAAAGATTATCAAAGACTAAAATCAAACGAAAATTCGAAATTCTCTCTGAGTTGGAATATAAGAAGAGAAATATCTAAAATCAACTATAAAATTCATACTGATGCGATTAAAAATTATTTATTAAATGACCTTACAAATGAACAATTATCTTATAAATATGCGAATGAAGCAGATCTTTTAAATGTTGCCTTATTCAACAAACGTGCTAAAGAATGGAGAGATGAAAACCCTGATTTAAGTGGTAATATTAGAGATTATGCTAATCTAAATGAACTTCTTGTTCTTGCCAATATGGAAAGCTATAATTCTATTCTGATAGAAAAAGGAATAAATCAAAAAGATAGATTGATAGAATTAAGAAAATTAGCAATAAATCAACTTATGTCTTTAGAAAAATTAAATAATAATAATCTTAAACAACTAGAAGCTAAGGAGTAACTGCAAATGCCGAACAAACTCGAACTAACCTGGTATGTTTTCCAATATCAAAATCAAGAAAATTCCTCAAATGTTGCTTGATAAATGCGAGTTCGGTCGTGTCAACTACAACCTTAACATCATCAATCCACCAAGCTATGAAGATGAGAATTGAATGATGAGTATTATATATTAATTAAAACTAATTAAATTGTATTCACAAATATAATATTTTAAGTTATAATCATTGTGAAAGGTGATTAGTAATATGCCAACTAGATATTAATATACCAGAAGAAGTATTATATGATACGAAATTGTATGTGGCTTACTAATTTAGATAATTCTAAAAGGCATGAATTTATCCAACTAACGAAAAAATACGAAAATAACGAAAAGAATTATCCTCGATTTGATAATTATGATGCCATAAATGTTAATAAAACTCAAGATATTCCTAGTGATTATAGTGGAGTAATGGGGGTTCCTATAACTTTTTTACATAAATTTAATTCAGACCAATTTAAAATTATTCAATTTAGAAAAGGGAATGATGGGAAAGATTTGACAATAAACGGAAAACCAACGTATTTTAGAATCCTTATAAAAAGTAAACAATAGTTTTTCTTGGCAATTCTTCCTGTTTACTTCATTTCTGCTTTTTGTTGCCGCTTTTTTTAGGAGCAGGCAATTCATCAACCATGGAATTTAATAAATTACTTAATAATTCTTTATTTTCTATTTCTTCAACCAAAAGCATTTCTTTAGCCCCCTTGTAGGGTAATTCAAGAGGGGCTAAAGGCAGAAGCTTTTTTGATGATTTAGTCTGCTTAAGTAAGAATCTATCGTCATATATTCCACCAATTATTTTATTTTTATAATATAAGATATATTCTCCCATCATTGGTCTATATCTTATATCATCTAAATCAGATAACTGGTCTAATATAAAATCCAAATATTCTTTACTTGATGCCATTGTTATTCCAATAAAACAAAACGATATTTATTATCTTACAAAGTTGGTTGATATTCTTTTTTCAGTTTTAGGTAATCCGTATTTTTCTTTTGCGTCTTTTATGCTTTTAATTAAAAAAGACATATTTCTTGCTAAAGTTCGCATTTGTTGCAAGCCTTCAGCATCTTCTTTTGCTTCTCCAATATTGGTTCCATGAACTCCATTCCAATATTGTCCTGTAGCTATTGGCATTCCTGAAATACCAAAGAATTTATTGAGTTCATCATAAGTAGCTGTTAAACCACCGCGTCTAGCTACAGCTACAGCAGCACCGACTTTCATTGTTTTATCAAAACTTGTGCTGAAAAATAATCTTTGCAAGAAAGCAAGTAGAGTCCCGTTAGCTGAAGAATAATAAACAGGTGAACCTACGACTAAGCCGTCAGCTTGTTCAAATTTTGGAGCAACTTCGTTAACTATATCGTTAAAAACACATTTGCCTCTTTCATGGCAATTTCCACAAGCAATACAGCCTCGAATATCTTTCATTCCAATTTGAATAATTTCGGTTTCTATTCCTTCTTCTTTAAATACTTTGTCCATTTCACTTAAAGCAATTGAAGTATTTCCATCAACACGAGGACTTCCATTTATTATTAGAACTTTCATTTGTTTTTTCCCTTCTGAACTATTATTATCAATTAAACTTGCGCTAGATTTCTGACTAGCTAATGGTGCTAATGCAGCAAGAGTAACAACACTTTTTATAAAATCTCGTCTTTTCATTTTTTACTCAGCCTTATAATTTTGTTCTCTCGGTGGTCGGCCTCTACCTTCCATTGGCGGTCTTCTCATTCTAGGAGTTCCAGAAGCATCTCCTTCGATAGCAGGAGGCATCTTTTCCAAGTTTCCAGAGCCAAAGTTGTGTCTTCTCGGCGGTCTTCTCATTCTGAAAGTTCCGGAAGCATCTCCTTCAAAATCAGGTGGGAACATATTCCTAGTTCCAGAGCCGATATGGGGTCTTCTAGGTGGCCTTCTCATTCTGAAGGTTCCAGAAGCATCTCCTTCAAAATCAGGTGGAAACATATCCATAGTTCCAGAGCCGATGTGGTGTCTTCTGGGCGGTCTTCTCATTCTGAAAGTTCCGGAAGCATCTCTTTCAAAATCAGGAGGAAACATATCCATAGTTCTAGAACCAATTTCGCCTCTTCTCATAGGAGGTCTTCTCATCTTGAAGGTTCCAGAAGCGTTTTTATCAAAATATGGCGGTGGTGCCATATGTTCCATATCCATAGTTTCATTATATCCTGGAGGAGGAATCATTTCTTGGTCTTCTAATTCTTCTTGATCTTGAGCTATGCTGAACCCTGTAGATAAACCGAGCAATACAAATAAAAGAAAATATCTTTTTAACTTTATATTAGACATTCAAAGGATTTCTCCTTAAAAAATAATTTATATATTAGAATAATTAGAAATTTTACATAAGGCAAGGGGATTAAAGTTTATTAACATTTATTAACATTCATAACTCAAAGATTATAGATGTTTTTTTATATTAATTCTTTTGTTGTTTAAGTTAATCTTTTTTGATTTCTAGAGCTGTTTTGGAATAAAGAGTTTAGACATATCAGCTTTTTCTAACCTTAGTAATTTGATTTTTTTATCAATTCCACCAGCATAACCTGTCAGACTTCCGTTTGTTCCTACTACTCTGTGACAGGGAATTATTAAAGAAATTGAATTGTGACCTACAGCACCACCTACAGCTTGTGCAGACATTTTGCTTAGACCTTTTTGCCTTGCTATTATCTTCGCTATTTCGCCATAGGTCATAGTTTTCCCATAAGGGATTGTTAACAATATTTCCCATACAGATTTTCTAAAATCTGTAGTTTTCATTTTTATTTTGGGTGTAAAATCGGGAGCTTTACCACTAAAATATATATCAAGCCATTTTATTGTTTCATCAAATATCGGTAAAGACTTAAATTCGTATTTTTCATTTAGGTAATCAGCAAAATATTTTTGTTTATTGAACCACAAGCCAATCAAAGATGTGCCATCACTGCCTAACCTAATGTCGCCTAAAGGAGATTTGTAATTATAAATGTATTCCATAATATTTATTTTTCTGCTTTTTCTTCACAACAGCAGCCCCACTGAGTGAGGCTGCTGTTGTGAAGAAAACTGAGTGTTTTATTTTCTAATTATTTTAGGCTTCTATTTTTTCAAAATCACTGGCCGGGTGCTTACATAGTGGACAGATAAAATCTGCTGGTAATTCTTCGCCTTCGTATTCGTAACCACAAATTTTACAGCGCCATACAGTTTTCTTAGGTTTTGCATTTGGTTTTGGTTTAATATTTTTCTGGTAGTAATCATAAGTTACAGAATCTTCATCGCTTAACTTAGCTCCATCTGTAACGTCAGCTAAAAATAGAGAATGAGTTCCTAAATCTGTTATGCTAACAACTTTTGCGCTTAAGTATGCTGTGGTATTTTTATCAAGATAGGCAATTCCATTATTAGCTATTTTGTGATTGAAATTTTCGAATTTGTTTACATCTTTTCCGCTTTGAAAACCAAAATGTTTAAATACTTCAAAAGGAACAGAAGTAGAAAGCATAGAAACGTTAAATTCTTTGCTTGCAACTATCATATCGTGGGTGAAATTATTTTTGTTAACTGCAACAACTATTCTATTAGGTGTAGAAGTTACTTGCATTACAGTATTTACAATACAGCCATTTTGTTTTGAACTATTTTTAGCAGACAATACAAAAAGACCATAACTAATTTTATACATTGCACTAAGATCCATAATTCTCTCCTTGGTTATAAAAATTCTTCTAATAACATTTCAAAAAAAAACCAGCTTATTAAGCTGGTCTTTTTTTTAATACTTATTTTTTGAAATATCTCTTTAGCAAACCGTCAAAACCTCTGCCGTGACGAGCTTCGTCTTTGCACATTTCATGAACTGTGTCGTGAATTGCATCATAACCGAGTTCTTTAGCACGTTTAGCAAGTTTTAATTTGCCATCGCAAGCACCAAATTCTGCATCAGCTCTCATAGAAACATTTTTTTCTGTTGAATCAGTGAGAACTTCGCCAAGAAGTTCAGCAAATCTTGCAGCGTGGTCAGCTTCTTCAAATGCATAGCGTTTGAAAGCTTCGGCTATTTCTGGATAGCCTTCTCTATCTGCTTGACGGCTCATTGCTAGATACATTCCAACTTCAGAACATTCACCAGTGAAATTAGCTCTTAGGCCTTCGATTACTTCTGCATCAAGACCTTTTGCTGAGCCAACTCTGTGTTCATCAGCATAAGCTTTTTCATCTGCCATTTTATTGAATTTATCTGCTTTTGCTTTGCAGATTGGGCATTCTGCTGGAGGTTCAGAACCTTCGTGAACATAACCACAAATAGAGCATACAAATTTCATTATATTTTCCCCTTTTTGGTAGTATCTGCTTATTATGCTTAACTTTTTGAAAAATATCAATATATATTTTTTTAGCTATATTTCAAAAAAAATTAAAACATGCTAATATACTTTGAATCTTAACAATAGTAATCTTATATGAAAGTAATAATTGATTTTTTCGCTTCTCTCAAAACGGCAGTTTTCTTTATTTGTTTGCTGACTTTGTTAGCTATTATAGGAACTGTAATTCCTCAACGTCTTGAAGCATTAAACTATATAAATGGTTTCCCTAATACTTGGCAACCTATATTGTGGCTTGGCTTTGATGATATGTATAGAAGCCCTTTATTTATCGGTGTTTTATTCTTACTTTCTGCCTCTGCTATAATTTGTGTTTGTATACGTTGGAAATCTGTTCATAATAAAATATTTAAGCGGCTCGAGAATATATCTTTAGCAGAAATAGAGGCTTTTAAAGTATCTAAGAATCTCGAAGATGTAAATATAGATGAAAAGAAATTAAACTCCTATACTTCTACAGACCTTAATTCCGGTATTAAAGTTTTTTTTAAAAGAAGTGGAACTTCAGCTTTAATAGGTGGTCTAATTTTACATATAGGTTTGGTGTTGGTATTTGCTGGAGGCTTATTAGGTCTTATTCTAGGTGTTGAAATGTCTATAAACGGCAAAGAAGGGGAAAAAGTTCCCGTTCCATCTCTAAATGTTATAAGAGCAGCATATAAAGCAGATAATTTAAGCCGTAAAGCAAGACACATAAGACAGTTTTCCCCCAATAGTCCTAAATTAGAAAAAATGAGAGAAGAAATAGAGAAGCTTCATCAGATTTATAATGATGGATTAATGCATCCTGAATTTAAGGTTGCTTTTGATAAGCTATGGGTTGAACATCATACAAATGCTAGTGGAACCCAGGAAAGTATTAAAAGCTGGAATGCAAGTCTGAGATTTATAGATGTAGCCTCAGGTTCTCTTTTTAATGAGGCTAAAGAAACAGAAGCCAAAGTTATAAAGGTTAACGAACCTCTTAGTTATAAAGAATTTGATTTTTACCTGGCAAATTGGAACAAAAACTGGTCGAAAATTCAGCTGACTATTGATTATATTCCAAATGTAAAAGGCTGGGAAGATTATAAGCCAGAAGAAGGAGTATTCCCACAAAACGTTCAAGTATCTGTAAGTGAACCTTTTACAATAAAAGGTTTCCCATATTCGTTGGTCGTTAGCCAATTTTTTAATGATTTTAAAATATCAAAATCAACTAATCAAGTTTTCAACTCATCAAGTGAATTAAATAATCCGGCTTGTATATTGGTGGCTTTTGATAGCGAGGCAAGCTGTGAAGTTGGTCATACCTGGGCTTTTGGAGAAAGTAATGCTGAAAAATTTGCATTTGCTCATAATTCGGCAAATTTGCCTTTGAAATTTGTATTTAAAGATGCTAGTTTTTGTTACGAATCAACTATGCAAATGAGTTATGATCCTGGAAAACCCATTGTTTGGTTAGGTTGTTTCCTGTTTTGTTTTGGAATGATGCTTACATTTTACGTAGAATATAGAGAAGAATGGATTATAGTCACCCCTGATAAAAGTGTATTTATAGCTTTAAATTCAAATCACTCAAGTGAAATATTAAAGAAAGATTTGCCGGCACTTGAAGATAGACTTTTAGGAGCTTCTAAAGAGGAAAACAAATGACCCAAGCAACTATTTTTTCAATTTCAATGGCTTTTTATCTTTTAGCTTTTGCTTTATATTGTATTTTCCTGAGTTCTAGTAAGGAAAAATTTTATAAATTAGCTAGGCTGTCCAATTGGATTGGCGCAATAGCTGCTTTAATAGCTCTAGGACTGAGATGGCAAGAAGCAGGACACCCACCTTTATCAAATATGTATGAGTCGATGGTCACTCTTTCAACATTTATGGTATTAAGTGGTGTTCTTTTTACTATAAAACATCCTTTGGCTTTACTTGAAGCTGGCTCAAGTGTGTTTGCTGTAATGATGATTGGTATTTCGTCTCTATTTCCTGATGAAATTCACCCCCTTATTCCTGCCTTACAGTCTAAGTGGTTGTATGTTCACGTATCTTTAGCTTTTCTTGGGGAAGCCTGCTTCGCTGTAGCCTTTATTTTAAGCTATTTATACTGTCTTAGACGCATTTTGGGTAATGCAGCAGGAAAAACAAATTTTAATAACAAAGCAGAAAAAATAGCTTGTTATGTTGTTACTGTTGGTTTGCCTTTTATTTTTATAGCTGGAATGATTTTATTGGCTTTAACTCTAAAAGAAAAACCTAATTATGCAGATAAATGGCAAATTATCGTCTATTGGCTAATTTGTCCTGCTATAGTTTTTTCTGTATTGTTGTCTATTTTAACTTATTTTTTCAGAGGAGCAATTGGAAAAGGTGCTGAAAAGTGGTTGCCAGAAGATTCTGTCCTAGATAATCTAACCTACCGTGCAATTGCTTTGGGTTATCCATTATATACAATAGGCGGATTGGTATTTGGTATGATATGGGCCAATAAAGCTTGGGGAAGTTATTGGAACTGGGATCCCAAAGAAACTTGGGCTTTGGTTACTTTCTTGGTTTATTCTATTTATTTGCATGTCAGATTAGCTCGTGGTTGGAGTGGAATCTGGACAGCTTGCCTTGCAGTAGCTGGTTTCGCAGTGACTTTGTTTACTCTTTTTGCAGTCAACTTCTTAATAAGTAGTTTACATTCTTACGTATAATTGTTGTGATTTCCTCTACAATTTAAAAAAACTAAAGCATCCAAAAAGGACGCTACTTCTAAACTATAGATTAGTAGCTAAAAAGTTTTCGTTTGCACTGCAATTAATAAAATGTCCTCTTTACTAAGAAGGCTTTTTTGTGTATTCTGTTTCTTAACTGAAAGAATACATTAGAAAGCATATATATATGAAATTGAGCAGACAAATCAGTCTTTTTTTTGTTGTACTTTTTTTATTTAATAATCTTGCATTTGCAGAAGTTTCTTCTGATGCCAAACAAAGTGTTTATGTTACCGCTGAACCCTTAGGAGCAGATACAGAGTTATTGGCTTCTGAGACAAGCAAAGTTAATGTTCCTGCTAAAAAAACTGAAAGCAAGGAAAAGGCTGTAGAAAAAAAGACAGAAGAAAAGACTATTAAATCGGCTGAAGTCAGAGATGAATCTGTAAAAGAAAAAGCAAAACCGGCTACTAATGTTGAAAAATCAAATATTTCACAACAAAAAGAAGTTGTAGAAGACAATTCTGTTAACGAATCTGATTTGCCCTATGTTAAGGCAGAACCTATAAATACAACAAAAGAAGTTGATAATACTTCTGAAGCATCTCAAATTAACAAAGAATCAAATAAGACTTCTTTACCTCAAAAAAATGATTCAGCTAATGAATCTTCTAAATCTACAAGAAAAGAATCTGCTAGAACTTCAGTTAAACCAACTGGTGAAGAAGTAACTAAAAACAATAATGCTTCTGAAAAACAAGAACCTGTCAAAAAGTTTTCCAAAGACATGACAGAAGCAGAACTCAAAGAACAAGATGTGCTCACAAAACAGAAAGTTATGGGGTTTGTTGTAGAAAATCAAGATAGACAGCCAGGTGAAGGCTGGTTGTTTAATGCTCGTTATTATTTTGAATTAAAACAGCACGATAGGGCTTTGAAAGAACTGGATACTTTGATTCGTTCTGAAGAAATTAACCCTAGAATGATTTGGGAAGCTAAGTTGCTTCGTGATGAAATCTATAAAGACCTGAAGAAATATGACGAGGCTCTTAAAAACTTAGATAGATTAATAAACAAAGATAAACCTGCTAGAATTTATTTAGTCAGGGCGAAAATTGCCAGAGCTGAACTTTTAAGTAGAGATCTTACTGGCTTAAAAGAACTTCTTGATGCTTTCAAAAGATACTATTGGTATTTCCCTGAAAAAAAAGAAGTTGAAGCTATTGAGTATTTAATTGGTTTCCAGAGAGGTTATGATCTAGAAATCGCTATGCAGGCTATGGAAGCTTGGGAAGAAATCGCTAAGTTCCCTGAAGTGGAAGCCGCAAATCTTGCGAATCTGCATTTGGCAATGCTTTTTGCTTTTGACCTGAATACTCCTGAACGCTCTTTTGAATATCTTAACAAAATCAGAGATGATAAAAGCTTGTCGGCTGAAGTAAAGCTGATTCGAGCTGTTATAGGACATTTTTATAGCAAAGAACCTGATTTGAAAGCAATTGATGATTTTTATAATGACTATTGCCATTCTGTAGATGACCTTTATGGTTTCAGAGTTGGTTCTATTCTTTACGGACAATTTCTTAGTGAAAAGAAGAAAGATTATGAAGCTGCCATTAATGCTTATCAAAGTATCTTGAATACTCCTTCTAGACTTATTGCTTCTGAATCTATTTCTATAAATAAACAACGTGAAGAGAATGATGAACTGATAGATTGGTCTATGCTTGCTTGCAGAATGTCTGCATATGTTTGTGAGTTTAAACTTAACAATCTGGATAGAGCCAGAGTTTTATATTTAAGAGTCAAAGAACTTGGCGAAACTAGAAGCAAAGAAATCAAAGACCCAGTTAATGAAGCCGCTCTAAAACGAACTGAGCCATCAAAGACTCTTGGAGAAGCCATGTTTGCTATGGCTTATGAAAAGTATAGACAGCAGAATTATAAAGAAGCAATCAGGCTTTATGATGAATTCTCGAAGAAATATCCTGATAGTCCACTTTTTAAAGAAGCTTTGTTTAGAATAGCTGTTATTATGGATGACGACTTAAGGCGTTATGATGAAGCAAGGGCTATGTATGAGCACTATATTATACAGTTTAAGCCTTTGGAATCTCGTTGGCAGTTAGACAAACTTTATGATTGGGGAAGAGTTGATGAAGCTCGCTATCGTATAGGTAATCTATTAGCTATTCATCTAAATAATCCTGTAGAAGCATTAGAAATATTTAGACAACTTGCAGATGCTTATCCTGATAGCTATTGGGCAAAACAGGGTCTGGTAGACAGTGTGAAGATTTATCAAGAACAGGTTGAAGACCCAAATAAAGCAACAGAATTAATGAGAGATTTTATTAAACGCTATCCAGAAAGTGAAGAGGCTGCTGAATATCGTATAACTCTCTATAAGATGGCTTTGGGAAAAGGCGATGAAATAGAAGCATTGCATATAATAAGAGATTATCTAGATCATAAGCTTCCGTCAGACAAAACTTATTTTACTTATAAACAGCAGTGGAGAGAACTTGTTTTCAGAATTAGGGAAGAAAATCTTAGAAACAGATTAAATTCTGTTGGTGAACTTGATAAAATCGGAGTTTATCAAAGTCTTATCGATGTTGTAGCCTTGGCTTCTTCTACTATTCCTCTTGAAAATCTCATTACAGAAATAAAAGGTTTAGAAATAGACGATGAATATAGGTGGGCTTTGGCTTATGAAGCTGGAACAAGACTATATACTGATAATCCGTCAAAAGCTTATAAATTGTTTTCTGAATTAGCAGAAAATGCTACAGGAACACCTAAATTGGCCTGTTTGATGACTTTAGGAAATATTGCTTACAGGGTTAATAAGGACGATAAAGAAGCAATAAAATGGTATGAAGCTGCTGAAAATATGCTTCCATTAACTTCGCCTGTAAATGAAATTCCTTCCTATCGTCTGGGAAGACTTTATTTAAAAAGAGGTCACGGATTAAAAGGCATGGAAAAATTGCGAAAGTTTATTGCACGTTTTCCTGAAAGCAAATATGTGCCAAAAGCTTATATGGTATTAGGCGATGCTTGTGTTGCTCTTCATAGCCCTGAAAAAGCTTCTAGATATTATAGCCGTGTTATAAGGCTTTCACAAAGCATGGCTGAAGATGCTAGAAAAAAAATGGCTGGCTTAGAAAAGCAGATGACTTCTGAACAGTGGCTTAAACAGAAAGCAGGAAAAGCCAAAGATGAAATTGTTGAAAACACTTCATCTGAAGTAGATGAGCTTGCACAGTATGATAAATCGCTTACTGATGCTGCTGAAAAAATAAATATAGAAGAGTT
>CAMJNS010000042.1 GCA_946407375.1 uncultured bacterium | reverse complement strand
TGGGGTTAGCAAGCCAAGAATTTGCAAAAATTGACAGTAATGATAAAGAAAAAAATCAGGAATTAATTAAGAGCTTTGAAAAAATAATTATTTTACTAGATAGAGAAGAAAATGAAAGTTTTTTATTCCTATATTCAACTTTATATAAAGCATTGTCTCTATTATATGAAAATATAGGAAATACAAAAATGTCAAAAGAATATGACATTGCTTTTAAAAACATTGAATTATTTTTTGAGGCTGAAAAAACATATTACAATAGGAGAGATACAGAAAAAGCTTTTAAATATTACAAAAAGGCTGTAGATGATTTTAAAACAGAAATAATTCCTTATAACTATAATATGATAGAAAAGTATATTCTTCAATTAGGGCGTCAAAGAAAATACGATGAATCAAAAGAATATACATTAAAAGCAATAAATAGAGCAAAAAAAGATAAAAGAACAGATAAACTAACAGAATATAAATCATTTGTTGGTGAATATTATTATTCGATTAAACAGTATGAGAATGCTATAAAATATTATAATCTAGGTTTAGAAGAAGAAACCAAATTAAAGAACAAATACTATTACAATTATAAAATTGCCAAATCTTTTTTTGAATTAAAAAATAAAGATGAAGCATTTAAGGCATTTGATAAATGTATAAAATTTGTAAACGAAGGAGCAAAAGATACTTTTGATGTTGTTAGCGAGAAAATAAAATGTGGAGAAATTTTAGACAAAAATTCAAATTATAATAAAGCTTCAATTTTGTATGAAAAAGGTGTTAATTTATTTAAAACAAAAAAATATAAAGAAGCAACAGAATGTTTTAGTGATTCTCTACAGATACTTCCTCAAAATCTTGATTCTATAGCTTATTTAAGTCAATGCCTATTTAATTTAAGAGAATATGAAAAATCATTTGAAGTAGCTAAAGAAGGCTTAACCCTTTCATCTTTTGAGCATAATTTTAAATATGATGATACTTTTTGTTCTAATTTGTCTAACTACTACAGTGAAATCGAAAAGAATAAAAATGAAGCCTTGTTTTATGCATTACTAGGGTATGAAAGAAAACCTATAAATAAAATGAGATATAATGCATCAAATATATATATAGATTTGAAACAATTTGATAAAGCAATAGAAATATTAAGTAAATCTAATCCTAACGAGCCTCTTTATGCAGAATGCATAGACCAACTGGCATATTGTTATGAAATGCTTAAAAAGTATGAAAAAGCTGTTGAATATTATGAAAAAGCATATGAGTTTAATCCTTCAGAAGAAATATCTAGTGCCATTTCAAGATGCAAAAGTAAATTATAAGTAATATTTTACTTATAATGATATAGATTATAAAGATTTAACTGATTATCGATAGCAAGTAAATGCTAAAGCAATAGTTTTTTATAGTTATTGATAATTAATGCATTTATTATTCAAGCAATATCTAAATTCAAATCGTCATTACGAGCCATAGGCGTGGTAATCTAGAAATTAAAATTTAAACCTATGTATATATGTCTTTTACAATAGTTTTGAGGCACTGAAACAAAGTTTCATAAAGTATTTTTATAATCATTATCAATATTTTTTATGGTAATAAGAATGGTAAAGACGTGGGAAGAAACAATGCTCTTAATAATATCCCTAATGGACTATGCCAAACATAAATTATGAATTTACCAAAACTGCCATCCCAAAAAGAATATTTTCCATTTGCCATAGTATCCGAATTTTCATTATAGTTTGGGTCATTATGAAAACGACAAATAACTTCTCCATCTTTACTCAAATCATCACTAGAAATATATTCACATTCATTACTTGGTCCTTGAGCAGAATTAGGTTTTAGGTATTTAAATTCTTCTAGAGTTTTAATATCTAAAGTTTTCATAGGAGTTTTTTCATGATCCATATTATACATTTCTACAGCTCCCTGCAAAACTCTAACATTAGAAGAACAAGCTCTTTTTCTAGAAGATGTTCTAGATCTTTTAATGCAGACAAAACCAAAATTAGAAAAGGATAAAAAAAGATTTATACAAAAATATCCAATGATATAACGAATAATAATAGAACGAGTTTTTGGCTTGAATAATGAAGGAATTAAAAAAAACACGCATATAAAAGGAAAGGCTAGTATTTCGATGATAAAACAAATAACCATAAATAAGTCGTTTGGACTCATAAATAAATTCCTATTTAAAATAATTATCTAATATAAATAATTATATCATATTGATTTAAGTGTAAATAATATTAACGATTAAGATTAACTAAACTAATTAAAAATATTTTACATATACAATATTTGTTCTATAATGATGAAGTTGTTCTAATCAATAAATAATAAAATATGAAAAGCGACAAAACAAATGAATAACAGGTATATATGCGTTGATATAGGCTCTACTTACACTAAAGGTGCTATTTTTAAAGAAATCGACAATCGTTTTGAAGTCGAAAACCGAGCAGTTTCCCCTACTACCGTTGAACACCTACCGAATGGTTTTTATAATGTTTTAACAAAATTGTTGCCTGATTGTGATGTTCAAGCCTTAAATGCAGAAAACTCCCCTTGCCCAGTTTATTTTTCTTCATCTGCAAAAGGTGGATTAAAAGTTGCTGTTATTGGACTTGTTCCAGAAATGTCATTGAATATAGGAAGATTAGCTGCATTTTCTGCTGGAGCGAAAATCTGTGCTTCATATCCATTTCAACTTAAAAAGAAGCATATTAAACTTATTGAAGAACAAAACCCAGATATACTTCTGCTTTGTGGCGGAACTGACGGCGGCAATGAAAAGTATGTTACAGAAAACTCTGAAGCCATAGCTGATTCTAGCTTTAAAGGAACTGTAGTCTATGCTGGCAACAACTATGTTGCCGATGATATAGCCGATATATTAAGTGAAAAAGAGCATGTTATTGTAGAAAACGTTATGCCTGATTTTGGCAAACTCAATATAGAACCTGTTCGCAAAGCTATCAGAAATATCTTTTTGAATAAAATCGTTTCAGGGAAAGGCTTAAACAAAATTGTCGAAGCATTCAAGATTCAACCTGTTCCTACGCCTTTAGCTGTCTACAATCTTGTTAAATGCATTGGTTCTTCTTTAAACGAAGAATGGCAGAATATTGCTTTAATTGATATGGGCGGTGCTACCACCGACATTTATTCTAACGGTGAGGCTTACGACCCAGATTCTGGCAATGTTATGAAGGGCATTATTGAGCCCAAACTTAAACGCACTGTTGAAGGCGATTTGGGAATGAGAGTAAGTGCTGAATCGGCTTATGAAACAAGTGAAGAATACATAAAGGCTGTCAGCAACTATTCCGAAGAACAGATGAACGAATACAAGGCTTTTATCGAAAAAGTTCATGCAAACACTGACTATTTGCCAACAGAAGAAAAAGAAAAGTCTTTTGACCGCTATTTGGCAAGTGCCTGTGTTTATCATTCATTAATTCGTCATTGCGGTGTTATGGAAGAAGTCTACACCTGCAACGGCAGAGTTTTTGCTCAGACAGGTAAAGATTTACGAAAAGTTTCTAAAATCATAGGAACAGGCGGTTATCTGGCCGCATTAGGCAGAGCAAATGAAAGCATTGTTATTCCTAATGCTCCTGTTGTTCCAACAGAAAAAATACCTCTACTTCCAACTAAGTTTGAGTATTATTCTGACAGCAACTATATTTTGCCGCTCTTAGGCAATCTTGCTGAAAAATACCCTGAACTCTGTGCTAATACAGTCGTTTCAGTATTAAGAAAAATAGCCTGAGTTATTGTCATAGAATCTTCCAGAGACTGTCCGAAAATCTGGAATATGCTGTAAAAATAGTATTTTTTTGTAGTCTACCCATTGTCATAAACGTATAACTCTTAGAGATTATAGAGCAGAGGCAAGAGGTTAGAGGAATGTTTTGTAAGCTAACGAATATTTGGCATCGACTCTCGCAGTAGCACCAACTAAGACAATCCACTAATCTCTTTTCTCTTTTCTCTAATCACTTCACTAAAGCTGGCTGAAGCCAGCTTAGATGTTGGTATTTATTTTTTTAATCTTTTTTCTCTTATATAATTTAGAATAGAATCAAGAAGGTAAGTTTCTAAAAGCCATAAAACGAAAAAAAATAAAAGCACTTTCACTAGATGAATCATGTGAAAAAAGACAAGCTATAATCATAAACCAATTTACAGCAGCAATAACTAAGTGCAATATGACTTTCATAAGATAGAAACAAAATTTATTCAGCATATCTTGTACTTACCTTTTAGATAAAACTTCAATAATGGAGTTTTATTAAATACTTTCAATTTGAATATTTGAATTAAAAATTATTCGAATAACATTATCTTTGATTTTAGCAGAAAAGATCTGTGGATTACTAAATTTATCTTTGGCTTTATTGTATGAACCAGTCCAAGCTTCGTTTATAACTGTATCATTTTCATCGTAAAGACTAACTTTCCATTCTTTACTTGTTATAAGAGAACTCATTTCTACGGTAGCTGTACCGCAATCAATTTTAATTATTCTATGTTGATTATCTATAGAGCAATCTACTTGTATGGTTAAATGTTTTGTGCTTTTATCAAAAATATAGTAGGCTTCATTTACCGAAATCTTTGTTTTGTCCGGGCCTCCTTTGGATTGAAGCATATCAACAAGATAATCTTTAAATTCTTTATTTTTATCTGAAGTAACTTTCCAGTTCTGTCTATTAAAAAGTGCATTTTGTATTTGAGCACTGTCGCCTACATCTTCACCTTCAGCTTTCATTGCGTTTTTATAAGCATGATCGCTATTCCCACCGCAGCCAAAAGAGGTTAAAGCAACAAAAACTATAAAAAGGCATAAGAATATTTTTTTCATTATGAGTTTTGCTCCGTATACTTAGTGTGAAAAATACATTTTGTTTATTTCAATATACGAATAAAAAGAAAGTTTATCAAGCACCCCAGCTAAAATTGGGAGAAGATCATAGAATAAACAACCGTAGCAAATATTACTAAAGAAGCTTCCACGCTTGTTGGGGAGCTGTCGAGCAAAGCGAGACTGACGACCAACAGGATGTTGGGAGTGCATGCGAGTGCCAGGATTGCAAGCGAGTCGTAGGGGACTACATTACGAAGTAATGCAGTGACGTAGGGGGTTGCAATGCAAAGCATTGCGGTAGAGGGGGTCTTATTTAAAGAGACAAACAAAGAGAAGACCCCTTTTGGCTTGCAAGCAAGCCACTTCCCCCACCTGGGTGGGGGCAGATCTTTCCCAGATGTGCCTTCCTCAAAGGGAGCCTTTAGGAAACAATCCTCTAATCTCTAATCTCTCACCTCTTCTCTCTATAACTAAGAATTAATTGATACTTATATAAGGAAATAACAATGAACAAGAATTCAATTTTAAATACAACTCTTATGCTTCTCGCAGGTGCTGGAATAGCTTCTGCCGCAACTTTCTCCGATGTTCCTGCAAGCCACTGGGCCTATCAGGTAGTTAACGAAATGGCTGAAAAAGGCATCGTTCAGGGTTTCCCCAACGGAACATTCAAAGGTAAAGAAAACGTAAGCCGTTATCAGCTTGCAATGATTACCGCAAGAATGTTGGCTAATATAGAACAGAATGGAACTGGCTCTATCGCTAAAAATGATTTACAGACTTTGGAAAAGCTCACCGTTGAATTTGCTGATGAATTAGCTCTTCTAGGTGTTAAAGTTACTGCACTTGAAGATGATATGCAGGTTGTAAAAGAAGACGTTGCTGGCTTGAATAAAGACGTAAGCGGCATCAAAGATGCTATGAAGAATGGAAGCCTCGATAAAGTAAGACTTTCTGGTGACATTATCGTAAGAAACTACGGTTTTGTTCATGACAAAGGTAGCATAGGCGGTATGGATTTTGGCGAAGATCATCGCCACAGAACCGAAACAGGTTTCAGACTTCAACTCGATACAGATATAGACGAAAACGTTTCTGCAAGAGCTAGATGGAACATCGTCGGCAATGACGTTTTCAACGAATGGGACGGAAATAACAAAAATACTGGTGAAGTAGAAATAGCTTATATCAAGATTAAAGATATGTTCAGCTTCGGTGGAGATTTCAAATTTGGTCGTGATTGGTTCCAGCATGGTCATGGTTTCGTTGTCCACAACTATATGGACGCTGTTAACTACACTAAGAAATGTGGTGATGTAGACCTTGCTCTGAATATGTTCTTTGAAAGACAGGGTAACAAAGACACTTACAATATCTGGAACATCAACGCAGACTATAGCTATAAAGGTCATGACATGTATTTCGGTTTCTATTACAATGACAGAGCTTATGATGAAAATAATAATGCTTTGGCTGACAACCGTAAGGAACTCAGATACGAATTTGGTTCCTATGGCAAGCTGAGAAATAACGATGATAAGCTGACTTATGATTTAGCCTTTGTTTACAGTGATATAGAAAATGGTAACGGTCCTAACAGTGATGCTCAAGGTTTGTTGGGTCACATTGCTTTCAAATATGACACTAAGAAACAGCTAACAGCAAAACTTGCTTACACTTATGCTGATGATGAATCCAACGCCAATGTAAAAGTTGAAAACTTTAACGACTATTGCATGGGTGACCAGACTATATTTGAAGACCTATATCTTGTAGGAATGGCTGCAAATGCTAATAGTAACAGAACATTCCAGAATCTTAGAGATTATAAGTTAGAAATCGGTTACACTCTGAAAAATAATGATAGACACCATTTCAGATTGGCTTATGACCATATCATAAACATCTATGATGGCAAAGATAACACCTTTAACAAAATTGCTGGTAATCCTTTAGTTGGTTTTATCAACGATTTGGAAAGCAATGTTGTAACATTCACATATACTTACAGACTTGCTGAAAATACCAGACTTAAATTCGGTTATCAGAACTCTAAAGTCGAAGCTAAGGATATGCCAGACCAGAAAGTAAATCTCTACTTCACAGAACTATATAGCAAGTTCTAACTCAAAAAGGCTCTCCCTCGGAGAGCCTTTTTTTAAACTAGTAAGTCTCAGCATTAAAGTCACTGCCATTTATTACTTAAGTATTCATTTACAGCATTAAGAAAGCTTTCTGCGTTTAAAATTAATTCTTCTGTTTTATTCTTATCTACAACATAAAAATCTTCATAATCGCTATCTTGTCTTAATTCGAAAGCATTATTAATTATTGGACCATATTTTTTTTCAAATATATTTGTAGCAATATAATTTTTATTGAAATGTCCAATAACGGATGAATGTTTCTTAAAATCAACATTATCTAATGCAAGAATTGAACGTATAGCATGAAAAATAGCATAATAAGCCCTATTGTTAGCTGCAAAAAAACTCTTGCTTTTTATTAATAGTTTTGCTGTTGCTAGTTCTTGACTAGCTCGTTCAAAACGATAAATAGATAAGGTTTTTTGGTCTACTATTTGATCAGGCGACATTTATTTTTATTCCTTCTTGTATAACATTTCTAAAAAATGGAATAAAACTAGATCTTTTATTAAATAATTCTTTGTTATGGATAATAATCGATACCAAAATGCTTTTTTCATATAATATTTCACTGGCATATCCATAAATTTGATCTTTAATTTTTGGTATTTCATTTTCTGGCATATCAACCAAAATCATAACATCAATGTCTGAGCCTTCTTCAGCTTCATTTCGTGCATAAGAACCGTAAAGTATTACATCGTTAAGATGGGTTCCTAACAATTCTTTTAGTTTTATGACAAAACCATGTAATAGGTTATCTAGTTCTGCTTTTGTTAAAATAGGTAATTCGTTGCTCATATAGATATTATACAAGTTAGATTAGTAAATTAGCAATAAGTAATCTCTCTTCTCTTATCTTCTATCCCCATCTATGGTCTTAACCATATACCTTTCCTTTTAATGAGTGTTTAATAAGCTTATAATACCAAGGAAGCGGAATTATAGCTAAACAAATGGAATAAAAGAATGCAAACCAATTGTCTGGACTGTTAGAAATAAAAAAATAACTAATTGTATGAAATTTCCCCAAGTATTCTTCTTCATGATTTTGTAAAACATTATGACAAAACAAATATATGAGAGGGAAGCCAATCATAATAACAAACTGATAAACAAGCATAAGCTCTTCAATATAAATAACTTTTTCTTTCTCATTATTTATTATTATATCTTTATTTACCTCTAGATTTTTACTTACTTCTATTATTTCTTCTTCTTGCTTTAAGACAAGACTCTTTTGATCTTCGTTCTTAAGCGGTTTTCTAAAAAAGCTTTTAAAAAATTTATAGAACCAGACAGATGGGAACAGTATTCCATAAATAATTACATAAAAGATTGGGAAATACTCGGAACCTTTAAAACTAAAAAGACCAATCGAATTACGACGACCAATCCAAAATAAATCTCCTAAATATTCTTCTTCATGACCTGGTAAAATTGTATGACAAAATATAAGAATTGGAATCCAGCCGAAAATACAGAATAATAAATATGAAATATTAATAATTTTATTAATATTTTCTCCTGATTGCGATTCATATGTTAAATCGTCTTCTTCATCTTTTTTAAAATAGTTATTTAATTTCCTTTTTTTCTTATTTAGAATTAAAAATAAAGTGCGAAATAGAATATATGCTTCAATAAACCAAAAAGGAAAAACTAAACTAAAATTAATTGGTTTACGATCATTAATGCCCCAAATAATAATGCAGGTAATAATAGCTAATATAATAAATATAATAGTTAAAAAATAAAAAGAAATGCCAGCAATACCGCTTAAATAATCTCTAGATCTCTTTGACAGCTTTTGCTCGTTTTCTTTGTTCAAATCAATATTAGAAGAATCCATATTTTCGTTCATTATATTATTCCAAGATGTTTTTGTTTATATTATATATTCTGTAAATAAACAACACAAAACTATTTATCTATGTCTTTTTCTCTCATATCTTATCTCACTAAAAACAAAAACCTAAAAAAATATTTTACTTGTACAAAATTTGGTCTATAATGTTGTTAAATTGCATATAGATGTTGGCAATATTATAAAGTTGTTGCCAACAACAAAGGTTGTAAGTAGATGAGATTATAAGAGAAAAGAGGTAAGAGATAAGAGGATTGTTTAGTATTCAAACTAACGAAAATTGCAATAATTCGATAGCTTGCATACAGACAATACCCCTGAACTCTGCTCTTTTATCCCTCATCTCTTTATAGACACAAGGAGTGAATGAATTGAGTTCTTACAGAATTAGTGACGAGAAATTTGACGAGATAAGGGCAGAGGTTCTTCAAACCTGGCCGACCGGCAAGGATATTGATTTTGAAGAAGCCGTTAAATATCAGAAGGCTATTCCAGAATCTAAGAACTTTGCAGTTGCTATGCGAAAGGCTTCAGAACAGGGCAGAACCCTTTGTCAGCCAAGAGCTGGGGTTGCTTTGATTCAAGACCACATCAAACTTTTGCAATATTTGGAAAATGAAGGCGAAGCCGATTTGCTTCCCACCACGATTGATGCTTACACAAGACTTAATCGTTATCAGGAATCAGCAAATGGTATTCAGCGTTCATTAGAAGCTGGAACCTCACTTTTGAATGGTTTCCCAGCAGTTAATCATGGTCTATATGGCTGTCGTCAAGTAACCGAAGCAGTTAAGTCTCCTATTCAGGTTAGACACGGTACCCCCGACGCAAGATTGTTAGCTGAAATAACTCTTGCTGGCGGTTTTACAAGCTATGAAGGCGGCGGAATCTCTTACAATATCCCTTATGCAAAGAAAGTTCCGTTGGCTAAGTCTATTGAAGACTGGAAATATGTTGACAGACTCGTTGGCAGATATGAAGAACGCGGAATTCACATCAATCGTGAACCTTTCGGACCACTAACTGGTACATTGGTTCCTCCTTGTGTAAGTCATGTCTGTGCATTAGTTGAAGGTATTTTAGCACTTCGACAGGGCGTCAAATCAATTACATTAGGCTATGGTCAGGGCGGTAACCTGATTCAAGACGTAGCAGCCTTGATTTCATTGAGAAATCTTGCTCACGAATACTTCCAAAAAGAAGGTTTAACAGATTACGAACTTACAACCGTTTTCCATCAGTGGATGGGCGGTTTCCCATCAGATGAAGCAAAAGCATTTGCCGTAATCTCCTGGGGTTCAGCAGTAGCAGTTTTAGCTGGTGCTGACAAAGTTATCGTTAAATCTCCTCATGAAGCTATGGGTATTCCAACAAAAGAAGCAAATGCAATGGGCATCAGATGTACAAAGCAAGCTGTAAATATGCTCAAAGAACAACATTTGCCTCTTAGTGAAGAACATAAGATTGAAATTGAACAGATTGAAAAAGAAGTTCATTCAATTATGGATAAACTCTATGAATTGGGAGATGGCGACATTGAAAAAGGTACAATCGCTGGTTTTGCAGCAGGTGCAATAGATGTTCCATTCGCTCCATCAATTTATAATCAGGGCAAGATTTTGCCAATGCGTGATAATCACGGATTTATCAGAATTTTCAACAAAGGCAATATGGCTTTAAGCGATGAAATAATGAATTATCACCGTGAAAAGCTTGAAGAACGTGGAAAAGCAGAAGGTCGTAAAGTCTGCTTCCAAATGGTAACTGACGATATTTATGCAATTAGCAAAGGTGCATTAGTAGGGAGACCAAAATAATGAAAATTAAACAAGTAACTTTCGCAAAAGGCAATTCAGCTTTTTATTTCGATGATCAGCGTGCTATTAAAGCTGGTGCAAAACATGACGGTTTTGTTTATGTTGGGGAACCAGTAACTCAGAAGTTTACTCGTATTAGACAGGCTGGGCAGAGCATTGCTATTATTCTGATGCTTGAAGATGGTCAAATTGCAACTGGTGACTGTGCAGCAGTTCAGTATTCTGGTGCTGGTGGAAGAGATCCATTGTTCTTAGCTTCTGAATTTATTCCTTTCCTTGAAAAGCACATCAAACCAATGCTTGAAGGTATGGAAATCGGCACTTTCAGAGATATGGCTAAGAAATTCTGTGAATTGAAGATTGAAGGGAAGCCATTACATTCTGCAATTAAATATGGTTTAACTCAGGCTTTGTTAGATGCTGTTGCCAAATCTAAGATATTGATGCCAGCCGAAGTAATTTGCCAGGAATATAATCTTCCTATAATTGCTAAGCGTGTTCCGATATTCGGTCAAAGCGGTGATGACAGATATGCAAACGTTGATAAGATGATTCTTAAAGGCGTTGAAGTTCTTCCTCACGGCTTAATTAACAACGTTGAAGAAAAGCTTGGTCTTCAGGGCGAAAAACTCAGAGAATATATCCGCTGGCTTGTAAAGCGTGTTAGAACTCTTCGCACCGATGAAAGCTATAAACCAGATCTTCATATCGACGTTTACGGCACTATTGGTCAGCTCTATAACAATGATATGAATAAAGTTGCTGATTATGTTGCTTCTTTGGAAAAAGACGCTGAAGATTTACAACTTTACATCGAAGGTCCAGTAGATGTTGAAGCAAAACTTCCACAAATCGAAGCTTTGAAGAAAATCACTGACAGACTTACTGCTGTAGGTTCAAAAGTTAAGATTGTTGCCGATGAATGGTGCAATACTTACGAAGATATCAAGGAATTTACTGATGCTAAGTCTTGCCACATGGTTCAGATTAAGACTCCTGACCTTGGTGGTATTCAGAATATCGTTGAAAGCGTTATCTACTGCAAAGCTCATGGTATGGAAGCTTATCAGGGCGGCACTTGCAACGAAACCGACAACACTGCAAAAATGTGTGTACACTTAGCTGTTGCTGCTCAGGCTGAACGCACTCTTGCAAAACCCGGTATGGGCTTTGACGAAGGCTTTACTATTGTCAATAACGAAATGGAACGCATTATCGCCGTTCTTCGTATGAAATATGGAGTTAAATAATGTCACTCAAACCTTTTAAAGTATTATCTCCAACCGCAATTTTAGGTTACGGTTTCCCAGAAGCCTCTTTCTTAAAGGGCATGGAAAAGAAACCAGATTTGATTGCTGTAGACGCAGGCTCTACTGACCCAGGTCCTTATTATCTTGGTGCTGGTAAAGCTTTTACAAATCGTGAAGCTGTAAAGCGCGATTTGACCTATATGCTGGTTCATGGCGTAAACAACCATATTCCAGTAGTTGTTGGAACTGCTGGCGGTTCTGGTGCTGATGTTCACCTCGAATGGTGTCGCAAGATAATTGAAGAAATCGCTGCTGAAAACAAGCTTTCTTTCAAGATGGGTATTATTCCATCTGATGTAAGCAAAGAAGATGTTAAAAAGGCTTTAAAAGAAGGCCGCATCGAACCTCTTGCTTATGTTCCACAGCTAACTGAAGAAGCTATTGATGAAACCACTTATTTGGTTGCTCAGATTGGCGTTGAACCAATTATCGAAGCTCTCAAGGATAAATGCGATGTAGTTCTTGCCGGCCGCTGCTATGACCCCGCTAACTTTGCTGCATTGCCAATAATGCTTGGTTACGATAAGGGTCTTGCTCTTCACATGGGCAAAATCTTGGAATGTGCTGCTATCGCTGCTACTCCAGGTTCTGGCTCTGACTGTGCAATGGGCACTCTCACTGAAGACAGCTTCATTCTCGAAGCACTTTCTCCAGACAGAAAGTTCACTTGTGAATCAGCCGCTGCTCACACTCTTTATGAAAAGACTGACCCATACCATCTGCCAGGTCCTGGTGGAGAACTCAACCTCGAAGGCTGTTCTTTCAAGGATTTAGGTGAAGGTCGTGTTGAAGTTAAAGGCAGTAAGGAAATTCCAACTCCTAAGTATTGGGTAAAACTCGAAGGTGCTCGCTGCATCGGTTACAGAACCGTCAGTATCGCTGGTACTCGTGACCCAATCATGATTGCTGGTATCGACAAGATTATCGAAGAAGTTAAAGAACGTGTTAACACTATTACAAAAGACCCGCACAGAAGTGATAACCTCTATTTCCATGTTTATGGGAAGAATGGCGTTATGGGGCCTCTTGAAACCGTTAAGGAAGTCAAGTCACACGAACTTTGTATTGTTATCGAAGCTCTCTGTAAGACTCAGGCTGAAGCTGACTCACTTTGCAGTATCGCTCGATCTACAATGCTTCACTATGGCTATGCTGGCCGTATCTCTACTGCTGGTAATCTTGCTTTCCCGTTCTCACCATCTGATATTACAGTAGGTAAGGTATTCGAATTCTCTGTCTACCACCTGATGAATATTGATGGCATGAAGCTCTTCCCGCACCACAACGAATTCTATAAGGAAGGGAAAAGAGCATAGGGAGAAGGGAATAGGGTAAAACCAAAGAAGGGTCGTCATTGCGAGAAGCAAAGCGACGTGGCAATCCATACCCCCTTTGCGAAAGGGGGATGTCAGGCAGATGCTGCCCCACGAAGTGGGGAAGCTGGCGAGCGATAACTCGACTGAAGGGGCTGATTGCGTAAGCAATCGGTGACAGGGGGATTTTAACATTTCCCTTCACTCTTCACCCTACACCCTAACCCCTAAAACCTACAAAAGTTGAAAACAAAAACGGAGTAGTAACTATGAAAAATATATTAGAAGCCGCGAAGGTTATTAGATCAAAGAATTCTGGTCCTTTTGAACTGACTTTCGATATCATGTTCAAAAACAAGGAATACTTTGAAGAATTCAAAAATAAAGAAGTAATCAACAAAGCTCAGTTCGCAAAACTTTATAATATCCCTGAAGATGACGTTATGAAAATAACGTGGTTCGCTCCTGCCAACGCAGTTAAAGTAACCATCAAACGCCCCTGGGCATCAGGTGCTCCCGGCGAAACCGACATATACGGTGCCCAACAGCACGCCCCCATCTTCTCGATTCAGTTTTGATAAACAACAAATAAGCTTGGCTAAACGCCAAGCTTATTTGTTGTTATACTTGTTTCGAATAATTAACTATTGTTACACTATATTTTTTATTTTATAATGTTAAAAAAGGAAAGATTTATGGCAAAAACTAGCACTTCTATAACTCTTGATTCTGATTTGAAAAAAGCTTCGCAAGAATTATTTTCGCAACTTGGCATGGATTTAACAACCGCTATTACCATTTTTTTGAAGCAAGCAATAAAATCTCATGGATTACCATTTGCAGTAACAACAGAAGTTCCAAATAATGAATCCGTTAAAGCAATGAATGAATACTATGAAATGTTATCTAATCCAAAAAAATACAAAAGGTATTCTTCAGCAAAGGAAGCTTTTGATGAGGTTTTAAAAGATGCTTGATGTTGTTCTTTCTAATCAATTTAAGAAAGATTTAAAATTAATTAAGAAAAGAAGATATAATATAAAACTATTGGAGAGTATAGTTGATAAATTAGCAAAAGAAGAGCCTTTACCTAGAAAGCATAGAGATCATGAGTTGTCTGGAAATTATAAAGGTTTTAGAGAGTGTCATATAGAACCAGATTGGTTACTAATTTATAGAATAAACAAGAATGAATTATTCCTTTTTCTATCTAGAACAGGAACCCACTCAGACTTGTTAGAATAAGTTGTTTATTGTTTTTTTACATTATTATTAGCATAGAGGAGTGTATATGAGTTTATCACGTTCAGACATATTAGATTAGCTGTAAGAGTAGAGAAAATACTTGATAATCTTGGTGCTCAAGGTAGAGGCATACATGAAAAAGCAACTTCCCTAGAAAGAGACTTAGACAAGAATACAATTAGGTTAATACGCAAAATAGCTACTATATGAAATAAAGCTGCCCACGAAGAAGGATTCTCGTTATCTTCAAATTAAGAAGAATTATTTATTAACAATGTAAATACTGTAATCGAAATTTTAAATGATTATGAAAAAGTTGATAACTTAGAATATAATTTAGAGCAAGGATATATTAAATTTGATTCTATAGATTATGCATTAGATAAAAATTCTTGGGTGGGTAAGAATGTTATTATAGATAATTTTTTCAGTATACATCTTAATTTAGAGAGTAGATCAGGAAGGATAGGTTTTAGACAAGGGGCTGGTAACTTTTATTATTTAGGTATTTCATTAGATAAATTGTCTAATGACAAAATAAAAAAATTGGTAAAATTATATGATAGACATAATTGTTTTTCTTTAATTGGTTATATAATTGAAAACAACTATGAATAAAGTCACGAGTCTAGTATTTTTATTATAAAAGAAATAAATGAAAGCGAATCTCAAAATAGATTAAATAACGATGATGATGAAGAGGGATTTTCGCAGAATACCTCAGCAAACAGGATAAGAAGAAAATCCCATGCAAACGATACAAAGAATGATTATGATGCTAAGAGTACTTCTACTGCAAGTATAAATACTTCTAATAATTATGAAATAAGCTTAAAGAGCAATGAGGACGAATCACTTGAAGGACAAGAAAACAACAGTAATGTTATTCATACCTCAAGTAATAATGAAGTAGATAAAAAGAAAAAAGATGACGACTCTTGTGGTGGTTGCGGTTGTGGATGTTTTATAATAATTATTTTTATTATTATCATATGTGTAGTTGGTTGTTGATTATTTATGAGGTGTCTTAATCTAGAAAATTAAATTGGCTTATTGCAATTTGACAGCTAAGTTTTTTTCATTATGTTATAAGAATATGGAGGTAATTATGGCAACAGTAGATTACTCTATAAAAATAGATTCAGATATGAAGCAATATTACAATAATATCAAATTTCATAATGTGACCACATACTAACTATTTTTATAATTTTTTCTGATTCAAAAACTTCATATATTAATCTATGCTTTATATTTATTCTTCTAGAGTAACAGCCACTTAAATCACCAATTAATTTTTCATAAAGTGGAGGTGTTTGAAAAGGAGAGTTTATAATTAGCTCAATAAGTAATTTAGCTTTATTCTAATTTTGCCGATTTTAAGAAATTTATATCTTTTATAGCTTTTTTTGTATAAACAATAGAATACATTTACCAATTTACTTTATCTTCTGAAATACATTCTGAAATAGGTTCATTCACTGCTTGTAACAATTGCTTTTTAAATTTTGGCTCTTTACATAATTCTAAGGTAGCAAGAAGCCCGTTGTATTCTTCTTCACTAATCAACACGGCATTGCCATTATTTGTAACTACATTAACTTGTTCATTAAATTTTATGGCTTTTTCTATAATGTTATAGCAGTCTTTTTGAAAATTACTAATATTTGTCGTTAACATGACAATACTCCTAGATTAGAAGAAAATACATTACTTTTCTTAATTATAACATTATTGGCTGGTTACAGCAATCAAACGTCCCTGGGAATCAGGTGCTCAGGTGCTCTCGGCAAATCCGACATCTACGGCGCCCAACAGCACGCCTACATCTTCTCGATACAGTTCTGATTAAGCTTTAAGCTATAAGCTCTAAGCTGTAAGCAAAAGATTCGTTATGTTTGGTGTGGAGTGGGATAGGTTATAGTTATTGTCATCAGTGCCATTAACTGTTATGATTAGAAAAATAATCGTTTATTGGAAAAAAGATGTCTATTTCTATTGAATTGAAAGAAAAAAATCTAAATATTTTGCTTCCTGATAACGAAAAAATTGAGCTTATTCTTTGTAATGCAGGAAGCTTTAATATGGGAAGTGCCAAAAACGAAATATCCCATATGAGAAATGAGTGTCTTCATCAGGTTACTTTAACAAAAGATTTTTATCTTGGGAAATATACACTTACAGCTTCTCAACTTGATGCTATTTTAAAAATTGATTTTGACGAAGAATGGGAAAAAGCCAAAAGAGTATATAAAGGCATATATGAGCATTTTTGCGCAGGAAAAGGAGAAAATGGTTCATATCCAGCTCCTGTAGGCATCTATGTTGCAAATAGAATATTCCCTTTATTTAATAAATTGTTGGAAAAAGCTTTGCCGGAAAAATATTACTTCGATTTCCCTACAGAAGCACAGTGGGAATATGCTTGCAGAGCTGGAACTGAAACTGGGTTAAACAATGGCAAAAATGTTACTGCTATGCACGGTAAGTGCCCTAATCTAGATGAAATTGCATGGTATTGTCATAATTCTGATAGAAAGATAAAGCCTGTAGGTTTAAAAGAGCCCAACGCTTGGGGCTTTTATGATATGCTTGGAAATGTTTGGGAACATACGAGAAGTACATTATGTGAATTTAGTGAAGAGCCAGAAATAGACCCAGAATTTTTTGGCTATAGAGGCTACAGCAGAATAATTCGCGGTGGTTGTTATTGGGACGAACCCTGGCGCTGTCGTTCGGCGATGAGAGGACAATATGTTGATGGGGAACAACGATATTTAGGAACTAGAATTGCATTGGTTTATAAATAACCTAATCAAAAAAGCTTGGCATTTAGCCAAGCTTTTTTCATGGTTGTTGTTCTAAAGACCCCACTTGAGGTGAGGTGGCTTGCAAAGCAAGCCGGAAATGTGACCTAACTATAATCAACTTTGTTTTATAATAAAGCGGGAAGTGAATTGTTCGGCATATAAGCTAAGGATTTTTTTATTTCATACATTTGTATTAAAATCAAAACAATAAGTAATAAGCCAAATATTATAAAAATTGTTGGATCTACTAAACCTCTAATATTAGCAATAATTGATTCTTTTTGTTTCTTTGCATTTTTCAGTTCTACTATATATTTAATATGCTTATCGGAAAAAGGTCTTTCTTTGTCTTTATCGTAACTTGGAATTAATGAATCTGCTGACCCATGATGCTTACAAAATACTATTTCTTTTTTATCTTCAGTTATATAGCCGTATGAACATTCAGGTGCAGGTAGTTTAATAGGATTATTAAGATACCAGTTTTTTATCAGCAACTCTTCAAGATCTTCAAAATCCTTTCCGGGTAAAGCTTCTTCTATTCTTTTAAGGGTATTTGCATTATAGTTTTTTATCGCATCTATTATTAGCTTTTGATTAGAGAAACATTCTTTTGGAATGTCGCGAATATTATCTATTATTTCTGAATTAGCTTGATCTACCGCAGCAACTATTCCTATTATGAGAATAATAATACTAATCCATAATGCTACTTTTAATTCTTTAAATTTAATAAAAGTAGATTCATCCATTTCTTTTACTATAGTACCTTTTACCTGTTATATAAATGTTTTATTTTGTATCGGTCTAATGCAATATAATTATAGTATCTTTTTCTAGAATAATAAAGCAGGAAAGAAAAATTGAATATGAATAAAAAAAGTAATAATAAAAAACCTTACCTTTAAGCTTCAAGGCAAAGAATGGTTATGATTGGGATGAAGTGAGATGGGGGTTGTTGTTATTGTCATCAATGCCATTAAGGCTATAAGTTAAATAAGGAATACCATAGAGTCCGTCTTTATAAACTATTTTAATCTTATCCCCTTGTTGAACTAAATCTTTTAAAGAATGTGAAACATCAATCATATTTAAATTTTTTACACTTGGCTGAAAGCTTACTTCGTAATGATCAATGGTATACTCACTTTTACCACTTTTGGTTGTGTAATAATGATTCTTGGTTACTGTAACAATAGATTCCTCGCCTTTTTGATTATCAAAATAATAATTAACAAAATGAACTGATGTCATTCCCAAACAAATAGAAATTGTATAGATAAATATAATTATGCCATATATTTTGCCAGGTTCTTTATTTCTTATTTCTAGACTAGAAGAACGGTATTCTTTTCGTATTAAAAAATAATATAAAAATAAAATTATAATGGTTGAATAAATAGCTATATAGAAAATAGTTTTTAGACCAATATCATCACAAAAGAAAACAAAACAATTCCTATCTAATTTATTATTAATATAGAGCCAATAAATTGCAATAATAGCATGAGTAATTATTATTGTTGCTGTCAAAAAAGGAAAATTCTTATAAAACTCTTTAGTATATTTTTGATTTTCTTCCATTTGAGCTTGGCTTTTATGTTTAGAACTAAAATCAGGCAAAGAAAAAACGCTAGAAATTAGAGCAACAACTTCATGCATGTATAATATAAAACCCCAAAAAGTTATCATCTTTTAATTAAACCTTCTTAAATTAGAAACAATATCTACAAGTTAGCAGAATATCGAATATATATTTTAAATTTATTATTTTTTCGATTATATATGAAGTTTTGTCAGATACAAATAAAAAAGAATTAATTTGAGTTGCTTTTTTTCTTGCCAGAAATCATTGAAGTAAAAACTGTTACAATAATTAATATTGTAACAATAAAAGTTGGGGAAAAAAGGAAAGATTTAACTCTAGAATAAAATTGTTCACGCTTTGCTTCCCTTCTTTGTTTATCTAACACGTCATTTCTAAAATTTATATATTTTTGGGAAAAAGGTTTTTCTAGTTTTATATCATATTCAGGTATAATAACTTTATCTGAATATTGTGATCCAATTGAACCATGTTTTTTACAAAATACTGTTCCTGAAGCGCAGAAATCCACAAAACCATATGAACAATCAGGTGATGGTGGTTCTAAAGGATTTTTTAAATACCTATGTTCTAATAAAATACTTTCGTGATCTTCATAGTCTTTTCCTGGTAAAGCAGTATCCATCATAACAGTATTATCCATATTGTACATTTCTATTGTACATTCTAATACTCTTTGGTTATTAATACATGGCTTTTTAGTTGGATCAACTCTAACTCCATGAACATTTGGTACTGCCATTGCCGCTAAAATACTAATAATACCAATTACAATTAATAATTCTATGAAAGTAAAAGCATTTTTATTTTTTGAAAACATCATAATAACCTATTAATCCTTAAAAAAACTTTTAGCAAGTTTAATAAGAATATTAAACTTTCCTTTAACAAAGGGAGAATCTGGCAAAGAATTAATAAAATAACTTCCGTAAAACTTATTGATAATACGTGTGTCAAGAATCCAAACAGTACCTCGGTCTTTTTTTGATCGTATAAGTCGACCAAACCCCTGCTTTAATTTTATAGCTGCCATTGGAAGTTGATAATCTTTAAAAGGATTACCACCCTCTTCTTTTATACGTTCATTTCTAGCTTCTAATACAGGATCATTTGGTGAAGCAAAAGGCAACTTAAGTATAATTAAGTTTCTAAGGGATTCTCCAGGAATATCAACGCCTTCCCAAAATGAATCTGTGCCAAATAAAACAGCGTTACCATCTTCTTTAAAGAGTTCAACAAGATATTGTCTATCAAAATCACCTTGTTTATAACAATTTATACCTTGTGATTCCAAAATAGGGCAAACATTGTTGTAAAACATATTTAAATGTGAATAAGAAGTACACAATACCAATGTTCCACCAAGTGAAGATTTAATTATGTCAATCAAAGGCTGTGTGGTTTGTTCAACAAATAATGAACTTGAAGGATCTGGTAAATCAGAGGGAACAAATAATCTTGATTGTTCCTTATAATCAAAGGGCGATTGATAGCGACCTTCAATTAGATTTTCAGAAATTTCATCATCTGTTAAACCTAATCGACTTTTTAAAAAATTAAAGTTCCCACCTGTTGTCATTGTTCCGGAAAGCATAACAGTACAGGGAATTTTACTGAAACAATAATCTATCATTTGTTGAGAAACAGTAATTGGTAAAGATGAAAAAGAAGTAAATTTTCCTGTTTTACGCACAGTTGTCGTAAAGAAATGTACATAATCGGAACGATTTTCGGCCTCTAATTCAAACATCATTTCAAGACTAGCAAATAACTCATCTAAGCGAATTGCATAATTATTTAATTCTGTATAAGGTACCTCGTAAATTGCATTTTCATCTTCAAAATCATCCACACAAGCATTTAAACGTCTAGCAAACTTTTTCATAGAAGCTGATAAATGTTTTAATTCATCTCTCAATTTTTTTGCTGTTGCACTTAAAACATCAAATTCATTTGACATTTCTTGTTTAGGAGTAATTCTAAGTCTATATTCACCTAACTGAGTGCTGTCTTTCAATAAAAAAGATGTTATCGAATCGAATAAAACTTTGCTGATATCAGCTATTTCCATTCTTGAGGGAACAAGAATTTCGTTTATATCGTTTAATAGTAATTCTCTATCAGAATCGGTTATATCACCATGTTTAAATGCCAATGCATTAGTTAAAGTAAAGAAAGTTCCAGATTCTCTTTTACCTCTTTTAAAATATATCTTATTTAATATCTTTTGGAAGCCTAAAGCAGTAGTTCTATAACCAAAATGTTTGGTTGCAGTATCTTCAAGATTATGAGCTTCGTCCATTATTATTGCTTTACAGGCTGGAATAACTGCTGTTTGGGAATATTCTGAAGTATCAGCCCTTAAAGCTAAATCAGAAAAAAGCAAATGATGATTAACAACTAAAATATCAGCTTCGGCTGCTTTACGTCTAGCATTATAAAAAAAGCATTCATTGTAATCCGGACACTTTACACCTGGGCAACTATCTTTATCACAGCAAACCTTATCCCATAATGATTCTGCAGGAACCCAAGTTAAATCACTTAAAGAGCCATCTGATGTTTTTTCAACCCAGCCTACTAATTTTTGAAACTGTGGATATTCAAGTTCATCTAGAAGGAAATCTGCATTATCACTTGCGGTTGCCTCTTTAATTCTTCTCAAGCAGATATAGTTTGTTCTTCCCTTTAAAAGGCAATACTTAAAATCAAAGGGTATGATTTTTTCTAGAAAAGGTAAATCCTTGTCTATAAGCTGATATTGTAAATTTATTGTATTTGTCGAAACACAGACTCTGCAACGATTTTTATTCGAATAAAATATCGCAGGAATCAAATAAGCCATACTTTTACCAATACCTGTTTCACCTTCAAGAATAGCATGGCAAGGAGCATTTAAAGCATCCGTAATTTTCCCCATTAATTCAATCTGACCATCACGCTGTTCATAATTTTTTAGATTACTAGCAATAGGTCCTTCTTTTGAGATGTATGCTATCATCTCTTTTTTACTTAACTTTTCTGGTTCTTCTTCGATATAAGGCTCTACAACCACATAAAAATCATTGCAATCATTATTATGTATGGCAAAACCTATACCTGATTTACCACAGATAGAAGCTATGGCTAAATCAGGTTCCGAGGGTTTTAATCTCCCTGAAGGATGGTTATGTAACAAAACTTCACCTGGTCTTAGACTTTTTAAAATAGCTGGAGCAGAATCTATTGTACCTCTTGATAAAATGCGAACATCAGAATAATGGTCTGGAGCAACACAAATCGCCGCAGAAGTGACTTCACATCCTCCAGCCTGTTCTATTATATCTGATAAATATTGCCTGTCATACTCGTTCAGAGTAACAGGTGAAGCTTTTTTCTTTCTTGTTACCATAATAATAAGATGCTCCCCCAAAGCTCAGCTGTTGGGGGAGCTGTCACGCAGTGACTGAAGGGGTCTTAGTTTTCGCTAGCTAATTCAGCTTTTGAAGGTGTCTTTAGAATAGCTAGAGTTTTGATCATTTCATCGTTTTTAAGCTCTTCAGCTAATTGATAAATACTCTTGTCATCTCTTGTTTTAACTGTAATGTCTGAACCAGCAGAAATAAGCAATCTAACAGCATCAAGATTATTACATCTTATAGCAGCTAGTAACGGAGTGTCGAAATTATCATCACGTCTTTCCAAAAGCACACCATAACCTAACAAAGTAGCAAGACAATCATACTGTTTTTCTACAACTGCCATTAAAACTGGTGTAAATCCGTATTTATCTCTAACTTCTGGGTCTGCTCCTGAATCAATTAGTAGTTTAACTATTTCATAATGACCCATTTTTGTAGCTTCAAGAATAGCAGAGTGACCAGAAATTGTTTCACAACGATGAACGTCGGAACCCTTATCTATTAACATTCCTATTGCTGGTCTATTTCCAATTTGAGAAGCAATAAGCAGTAAAGTCATACCAACTTCATCATTTTCATCAACTATTGTTGGGTATTCATCTATTAGTTTTGCTAATTCATCAAGTTTATTTTCTAGCAATAAATCTTTTGCTTCAGAAAATTTTCCAGAAATAGTTAAAGATTGAGGTAATTTGGTGACTTCTTCTATATATTCTAACAAACGTTCTCTTGGCAAATCTTCATCTTTTTCATCCAAAAGCTTTGTTACATCTGGCAAAGAATTCATTAAAATAGCAGAAATAGTAAGACTCTTGCTCTGTCTATAATTTGAAAGCAAACATTCAAGACCTTGAACATATAAAACAGGAATCTTACTGTTTTTACCAACTCCAGTTAAGAATCTTGCGAAACTGAAATTCAAACGAGGTTGTTTTAATCTTTCAAAATAAATACAAGCATTTTGAGCTTTTTGGATTCTCATTACCTGTTCTTTATCGTGAAAAGATGTTGTCCAAGCTAATCTGCAAAGTTTATTTGTAAGGACAGCATCACCTTTATTACAAGCAATTTCAGCACAAACTGATGTTAGAAAAGTAGTCTGAATATAATCAAAAACAAATGGATGAGTTTCTTCACCTAAGAATTCATTCAATGCTTCATTATCTTTATCCTGTTTTATTAAACAAATGAATTTATAATACTTTTGCCATCCAAACATAATTGGATCAACAGGTTCTTCTGCATACATTCTTTGCTTCATCTCATTACAAAGCGCTAAAGCCTTTTCA
>CAMJNS010000041.1 GCA_946407375.1 uncultured bacterium | reverse complement strand
GCTATAAATTATAATTCAGAATAACCAAAAATAGCATCAGCCATTTCGCCCTTAGTTCCATCTTCTCTTTCAAAATTCCCTCTAAGTACGATTGAATTGCCATTAACTTCATCGTCTGCTTCTTCACATTCTAGATTCAATGCTTTGATTCCCATTTCTTGAAGAGTATTAAATTCATTTGCAGACATTTTGCCGTCGCCATTCAAGTCACGATAGAGTTTGAGGTTTTTGTAAATAGAATCTTTGCTGTCTATCTTTCCATCATTATTTGAATCGTATTTGGCTAATTCTTTAAAGCCGTCTTTTGCACCATTTTGATCGCCAAAGAGTTCAGAACCATTATCTATCTTGTTATTGCCGTTTTTGTCATAAACTAGCATTGCAGTGTTGCCTTTAACCCAAGCGGTGCTGTCCATGATTCCATCAGCGTTAATATCAAAATTAGCTCCTTTGCCAGCTTCAGTAAGCTGAATACCATCGCCAGAGAGGTCGAGCAATATTGGATCGCAGCCTTGGAGAGCTAATTCTTGAAGTCTCATATAAGAAGAAGAGTGTGTATTTGTAGTGCTGACGTTGGCATTAGAAGAAGCTCTAGATGCAGTAGAAGCTGCAGCAGTTGAAGAACTATAACTTAATGAAGCTGCTTCATAAGAGAAAGAGGCTGAAGAAGCTTTTAGTGAAGAACTATTGTCAGAACGGTTGCTAGAACTTGATTTTTCTGGACCATAACCAAAGAAATCTGCTAGGGCGTTAGTGAAAGCTGAAGCAATTGATTTGTTTTCAGAGGCTTCCTGAGCTTCAATATTAGTGAAGTTCATTGTAAGCTTATAGGAAGAGTATTTTACTGTCTTTATACTATTTCCATCTTGGACTGTTATTTCGCCAGAAGTTTCTTCTATTGAAATAGAAGCGCTCTGTGCAATATCCATACCTGATAATTCTTCCTTAGAAGGATTATCTTTGAAGGCTCCAAGAACGTCTTCAAACATTTTTTCAAAACTGCCTTTAAGCTGTTTGTATTCTTCGTCATTTCTGCTAATTAAACGAAGCATTTTATCTGCTTTATCGGAAAGCTTTGATTTTGTGGAATCATCGCTGATAGGTTTATCGGCTTTAACATTTATGCTGATACTTAATTTGGAAGCGGCACTTTGCTTGTATTCTGAAATAATGCTTTTAAGCTTTGTCTGGGAAGAAAGCTGAAGCTGGTCAAGCATAGAAGTCTTTGCTTTTTGGGTGCTGCCGGTGTTTGAAGCTTTGTGGGATTTACTTACTTTCTTGTTGCCGAAAAATGCATCAAGAGCTTTACCTATGTTTTTGTTCCCATAGTTGTTAGATTGAAGAATAGACATTGTTTTAACTCCTCCTTGAGTTATTTGCTACATCCTTATAGCAAAAGGAAAAAATTTCCCTAATATCTATATCGGCTAAAGTGGCTAAAAAGTTTAGCCTAATTTTGAAAATTTTTTAAATTTTTTTCAAAATTAGGCTAATTCGTTATTTTAAGCTAACTTTTTTTAGAAGCGAGTTAAAATTTCTGTCCAGAATATGTTGTAATCATGTTTGTTATTGCCACTATTGTATTTGAAATCAGTATAACCAAATCTCAATCTGGTATTTTCAGCGATTCTATATCTGTATTCTGCGTTTAAAACATCCGCTTTGTCTGAATTTCCATTGCCTGCAACGAAGAAAGTGCTTCCTTTACTATCGTCTTTAGGCTGAACCATATCATAAGCAACTCTCAAATAATGCCTATTGTTATTTCTTGGGGTATATTCAAATTGGACTTTTATGTCTTGTAAATTATGTACATCTACAGGATTTGCAAAATTCAAAGCATATTTAGAATCACGTATAATATCTTCGAGAGGATTTTCAAAGCTATCAACATAACGTTCATCATAAGATATATTTGTTCCCATGTATGCTTCATCATCAACTAGAGTATAAGCAACTTTTGCAGCCCATTCTTCTTTGCTATCCCAATTTATAGCACCATGGAGAATAAAGCCTTTAAGGTCGTCATCTCTTGTATTGGTGGTATTATTAATTTTGCCATCTTCAAAGAACTTATACACGCCACCTAAATCATAAGACCAATAGCCGTTGTTGCCCAAGTCACCTTTTGCGCCTAATTCCAAAGCATATTCTTTTCCATTGCCATCAAATGCAGGAGCAGGAAAAGTATTATTCAAATAAGCCTGACTGAATGTCTGATAATATAAACCTAAGTATAAATCATGTCCGCGGTATTTAGTGTCTGCGTTGATATTCCAAATGTTGTGGGTGTCGTTATCAATCTGACGATTGAAATAAGCATTAAGAGCCAAGTCTATATCTCCGCAACGTTTGATGTAGCTAACAGCATCCAAAAATCTGTTTACAACTAATCCATGACCGTGAGTCATGAATCTGCGACCGAAAATGAAATCACCGTGGAATCTGAACATATCTTTGATTTCCAAGTAAGCTACATCGACATCAGCAGTAGCATGATTAGCTCCATTCCAAGCGGCACCTGGCATTCTGGCAGCACCCAGATCATTATTGTTATCATCTATCATACGCCAGCGGGCTACGGCCTTGACGTTTTCATCAATCTGTGCATCCATCTGCAAGCGAAGCTGAGAACCAGTTCTGTGGAAAGAAGCAACATCTTTGATTTCAGCACCATAATTACGGATAAGGAAATCGCCAGAAAGTTTAACTTTATTTATTCCGTTTTTCCCGTAATTAGATTTGATGTAATCCATATCTTTTTTGAGACCAGAAACATCATCTTTTAAAACTTGCATATCATCTTCTAAAGAAGTTACTTTAACTCCCAGAAGAGCTAATTCGTCAGCAAATTCTACTGTTAGTTTTTCAAGATTATTCAGGTCGTTTCCTGCAACATTTGCTCTTTTTTCACCCATATTGGCTAAAGCTTGAGCTGTCATCATAGCCATTTGGTAACGAGTAACGTTTGAATTTCCTTTAAAGGTTCCATCGGGGAAACCTTGTATTATGCCTTTTTCAGCCATCGAGTTGACTGCTTCATAAGCCCAGTGGGATGTTGGAACATCAGAAAAAGGATCAGCAAAAGATATTGCTGAAGCTGCAAGAATCATTGCTGAAGAAGCGATGATTGATTTTATATTCATATAATAATCTCCAAAAATTTTAGAGTGATTTTCGATTAGTTGAAATATGTTATACTAATTCTCTTAGTTTGTCAAAAGTATCTAAACGTTGGTTTTAACAGGCCAATTATTGGTAGAAGGTTGCTTTTTCCCTTTTAATACAGATAATAAAGCTTTTATTGCAGGAGTTCTAAATCCAAAAGTAGCTCCTTTGGTTTTTGAAAAATCACATTCGAAAATATCATAAGGATTACGTAAAGCAACCATTATAGTATTGGGAATCTTTTGTGATATTTCTTTGGCGGCTTCTATTTGGTCTCTAAATAAATGACCGTTATAAGTCATAAAGATAATCTTATCGGCTTTATACTTGTTGATTTGTTGAAGAATATCTTCTTTTTTTGCTTTGGGTTCATAGACAACAGTTTGACTTTGTGGAAAATCAATTTTAATGAGGTTGGCTAGGCTTTTATCTTTGTGTTCTTCTTCAACTTGGACAAGTGAAGATATTAGAGGAAGAACAAATAGACTATCTTTTGAATCATTAACAGGAATATCATTCGAATCTACTGTTAAAAACTTGATAGACATTTCAGAAACTTCTTCTATTAATTTTTCATGTTCTTTGTGTAGAGTATCTATATTCTTATTTAAGGATTTTACTTGAGAAAGATTTGTTTTGGCTTTGTTTATTCTGGTTAAACTTTCTTCAAGTCGAATAGCAGCATTAGAATCCGTTTCTACTGCTTTTAATAGAGTTTCTGCGGCTAGCTTTTGTTGTTCTAATGTATGACATATTAATAACTGGTCTGCTCCAGCTAAAAAAGAACGTAAAGCAGCCTGTGCTATTCCAAACGACTCTGTTATTGCTCCCATTTCCAAATCATCTGTTATTATAAGACCCTTAAATTTTAGCTCTTCTCTAAGTAAGTCTGTTAAAACAGCTTTGCTTAATGTTATTGGTAAATTATCTGTTTTTTCAAAAGCAGGGAAAAACACATGAGAAGTCATTATAGAAGAAACATTGTTTTCTATAGCTTTTTTAAAAGGGAAAAGTTCAAACGAACGCAGTCTTTCAGCGGGGTAGGGTATTGTTGGTAAAGTTAAATGCGAATCTTTTTTTGCTTCACCTTTCCCTGGAAAATGCTTAGCGCAAGCCATTACACCAGCAGATTGCAACCCTTTTATTGCTGAGATACCAAATTTTGCTACTCTATCAGGGGTATCACCAAATGATCTTGCTCCGATTCCAGGATTACTAGGATGATTAATGTCTAAAACAGGGGCTAGATTCCAATTTAAACCAAGACTAAGCATTTCTTCCCCTATTGCTTTGAATACTTTTTCTGTAAGTTCAGGACTTCCAGCTGCAGAAAGAGCCATAGCAGACGGAAACAGACTACCATGACTTAGAATTCTAAGCACAAGACCGCCTTCTTGATCTATAGCAGTAAATATTTTATTTTGTGCCGCTTCTTCTATCTTTTTTAGATTATTAGGCAATTTTAAAGGGTCAGATAAATTTCTTGCGAATACTATTACGCCACCGATACCCCATTCTTCAACAAATGAAAGAAAATCATCTGAGGGTTCTTCTCCTTGATAGCCTAACATAAAAAGCTGTCCGATTTGTTTTTTATCCATTAATATTAATGCCTCGCTTATTTATTATTTCCGTATTATATAATTTTTTTCATAATTGTACAATAACAACAATTGCAACTAACAATGGCTTTTAGAACCCATCACTCATCACCCATCACTTACCACTATCACTTATCACTAAGAAGCTGGATCGCCACGCTTCTTTCAGAAGCTCGCGATGACGGATATGGCACCGACTCTTGAAGCAGTGCCAGCTAAAACAATTCCCTTATCTCTAATCTCTGCTCTCTCAATTCACAACTCATTTGTTCTTGTGTCCTTCCTCTCTTAATTTCTCACTTCTCACTTCTAAAAGTAATTGCGTTTGCTCAGTCTATTAATGTATAATATTTACGCTTTATATTAAGGAGACAACAATGTACTGTTTCAGATGCGGTAGAAAATTAGCTGGACGTGAGATAAATTGCCCTGATTGCGATACTCCACAAAAAAGAAGACAAAGACGACGCAGAAGAATGCTATTAGGTCTTTTTATCTTTTTATCAGGTGCTTTTGTAGGAAGCTTATTTGATACATATGTTTTCAAAGGTGAAGTTTGGAAACATTCTTATTTCAATGATTTTTTCAATGAGTTATTCGCTAAAAAAGAAATAACAAATAATACTCAGAATTCTGCCGTAGCATCAGATACTTTTTCTCCTAATATTGAAGTAAAAATGCAATATAATAAAGATAAGTCTATTTCTCTATATTCAGAAAGAGAAAACATAGAAGGTTTAAGCCCTCTTCCTGAAAAATTTGTTAATACTGATTCTAATGATAAAGCAACTAATACTAATATTAATGAATCTATCAAAGAAGTTAATGAACCAGCTTTGAATAAAAATGAAGAAATAAAAGATAACAGCTTAATCAATAAACCTCAAGAAAGTGTTACAGAAGCTCCAAAAAATAAAGATATTACAGATAAAGACAATACTACAGAACAACAGGTTAAATTAGCATCTAATACACCAGAAGAAATTCCAGAAAGAGAACAAAAAACTTCTTCAGATAATCTTGTTGCATCTTCTAGTGTTTCAGACTCTTCCTCTAATGTTGCAGTTGCAAGCGAACCTTTAAAATCAAAAAATGACGAAGTCGAAATAGTTGAAGAATTTGATACTGGAAACCCTGAGATGTATGAATCTTTATCCGATTCTGCAACTTCTTCAGATAATCCTGCTGTTATTCCTGATTCAGACCTTTTTCCAAAAGGAAATTTGGTATACAAGAACGTTAGTTTAATGGAAGGTTCTGAAAGAAATAGCTATCATGGTTTTAAGTCTAAAAATGGCAAAGAACTTATTTTTGCTTCTGACAGACTTGATTATAAAGGAAAACCAACTTTTCAGTGTTTTATAAAAACTCCTTCTGAAAAGGTTGAGGCAAAAAGACTTTTTGAATGGAGTGGCAATGTTTGGACTCCAGAACTGACACCAGATTCCAATATGGTAGTTTTTTCTAGCGATAGTGTTTTGCCTGAACATATATTCCTTTATGATAGAAACAGTAAAAATAGTATGGCTCTCACTTCTGGTAGCAGTAAAAATATGATGCCTTCTATTTCTCCTGATGGAAGAAAGATTGCGTTTGTTTCAAATAGAGGTGATGGCAAAAACAGAATTTATATTGTTGAGCTTTTTAACAAGAATAAGATTACTCAAGTTACAAAAGGAAATGTTAACGATCGTGAACCTAGATGGACTCCTGATGGGAAGAGTATAATATTTACTAGAATAATTGAAAACATGAAGGTTTCTCATATTATGAAAGTAAATGTAGATCCTATTGGAGAGCCTGTTGCTCTTGTTTCTGCAAATTCTAGAAACTGGATGGCTGACATTTCTCCTGACAATAAGATTCTAGCTTTTACACGTTCATTAAATGCTGGTGGTAGTAAAAATGTAATTGTTCTTCAAGATATGAAAACAGGAAAAGAAGAAATACTTAATTTCCCAGGAATTTATGAAAGTTTTAGACCTGTTTGGAATTCAGACTGTTCTGGTTTTGTTTTCCATGTAACTAAAAAAACAGGAAAGTGCATTTATCAAGCTAATTTTGCAAGGGAATAACCATTTTGCTTCTTACTTTTGACGATATTGTTTTTTCTATTATTTTAGTTTTCCCAATTGCTTTATTCTATACTCTTGCAAAAAAGCATTGGATAGATAAAAACTTAAAAACTGCTTTTTGGCAGGGTATTTTTTCCGGTGTTATAGCAATATTGTTGGTTAGAGCAGTCTATACTTCTATAGAACTATATTTGGGTGGTGAATTAAGAAGCTTTCTGTCCTCTCCAAGAGAATGGTACATTATCTTAATTGCTTGTATAGGAATTGTTGGTTTTGTAGAAGAAGGTTTTAAAGCTTTAGCTGCTCATATTGTGTGTTGCATCAATAAAAACGATGGTTTCCGCCCAACTTTTGTATTTATGAGTTTTGCAGGCAGTGCTCTTTCTTTTTCTTTTTTAGAAAATATTAATTACTATTATGCTTTTGGTTCTTCTGTTGTATTACCTAGAGTATTAGTTTCTTCTATTGCACATCTGGCTTTTTCTTGTATATGCAGCTATTTCTCAGCAAAAGCTTTTAAATTACAAAAAGCACTGATTAAGACTTCATTTTTTCTAAATTTAGGTCTGCTTTCAGCTTCAGTATTGCACGGAATATTTGATTATATGTTAATTAGGTTCCCATTTTTTACTATAAGTGGTTTTATTATAGCCTTACTTTCGTTCTTTTTATTTTTAATTTATGAAATATGGATAGAAGCTCTAAAAAATGATTTGCCACTATTGGGAGAATTGTCTGTATGTTCTAATTGTCGTGCTTTAACTGTAGAAAGAATCAGATTTTGCCCATTTTGTGGTAATCGAGTAAAAAAGATTGATTCTTTGCCTACAGTAATTAAAGAAATTAATTCTAACCAATAATGAAATAATAATTTCAAAGTTTAGAATCCAAATGAGCCTTGTATATCAAGTCTTCTTTCTCTGAAATAACTATTAATTCTATCTCCAAATGAAGCAAAAATATCTCCACCAGCAACTTTGTAGTTAACATATAAAGTTGCTCCTGCTCCACTATCTTCTATGTCTTTGTCTGTGTCGAAGCGATAACGGTTAAAGGTATATTTGGTGTCAATACCCCACCACCATTTTGAACCTATAGATCTTTCCCAGGAAAGAGTTAGTTCCCCACCTTTGTAATCAGATGGTGCCCAGTAATTTAAAAAGTTGCCATCAGTATCTGTTTGAAATTCATAACTAGACTGATAAAATCTTAATGACGCAGTCATAAATGGAGCTTTTTTCTTAAAAATACTATGAATTATTTCTGTGTCATAACGCCTTTTGCTATTATCATCAGAAATTTCTGATAATGAAATATTTTGTACAAGTCTTGTTCTCGGATGAAGATCACCAAAAATGGTTATGGACGTATTATCTTCTTCATATTTGTTTCTAACAGTGAATAAATTTTCACGAAATCCATTGCGACCAAATTTGGCTGCTATTTTTAAATTATCTGTTCCTGCAATTCCTTCAAAAGAAAAACCATTTATACTATCTGTTTTGTCATAAAATTCAGGAGCAAAAATTCCTTGTATACTAGAATTATCGTTAAATTCATATCGAATACCGCCTTGGAATACATCTACATTTTGTTTGATATTATTTTCTTCAAAATTCCATCTTTCATATCTTATATTTGTTCTTAACTTTCTGTATTCTGTTCCAGGAAAGTTAACTTCTGCAAAATACATTATTTCAGACAAATCTCTGTCGTCTTCATAGATGCTAAGTCCAATTCTAGCCTCATCTTGAAGCTTATTACGATATCTATTAAATTCGCTTTTTTCTTCTAAAGAAAGTGGATCAAGTTCTATAACATTATCCATTAATTTTCTTGCTTCTTGAAAATCACCTAATAAATAATGGGTTTGCATTAATCCTTGATTTGCTAAATAGTTGTCAGGAGATATTTTTAATGCCATTTCATAAAAGCGTTTTGCTTCGAGTAATTTACCCTGTCTGCGTCTTAAATCTCCCAATTCTATATAAGCATCTACTTTATTGGGTTCTCTAGTAAGTTTTTCTATTGCCAAATCTCGTTCAATATCATGTAGATCTCTGACTTCTCTAGTAAGAGAATCCGGGCTTTCATCTGTTGGAAAAAGCAAATCATATGGCTGAGCAAATAGATTAGATTCAGCCAAGAAAAGCAATAATAATAATATAATTGTTTTTATGAAAGCTTTCATTTCATTAACTTAAACTAGAATTTTTTTTTTTTATCGACCGCTATCTAATTATTTTTTATGAAACAAAAATATTTTTCTTTTCGTATTTAAAGTAACCTAAAATGTTGATAAATTATAAAACTTGAAACGAGATAGGTTTTAAATTAGAATATATAATATGAGCAGATTGTTTCTTTTAAAAACATCAGTAATTGCGATATTGCTGATTATTTTATTGTCCTGTCCCTCTTTTTCTGCGGTAAAAGTAGGTATTGACGTCCTTGCAACTCAGCACCCAACATTGGTTAAAGGGAAAAGACTAGCTGTTTTGACATCAAAATCTGCATTAGATGGAAATTTGTTACATACAGTGGATAGACTTTCTAAAGCTGCAGAAATAAAAATTATTATTACTGGTGACCACTTTTTCCGTGAAACTATTCCTGGCTCAAATGGCTCAGGTCCTTTCGATGCACTAACTAATGCTAAAGTGGTTGAAATACTAGATCCTTTAAAAAAGCCAGAGTTAAAACTTTTTAATAATATAGATGTAATTGTCATAGATTTCCAAGATATTGGAATAAGATATTACAAATATATAACTCTAATGGCTCAGGTTCTAGATGTGGCTAGAGAAGTTCAACTTCCTGTTATTATACTGGATCGCCCCAATCCAATAGGTGGAAGATTGCTATCTGGTCCTGTTCTTGAAGTTGCATTAAGAAGTAGATTCGGTGTTTATCCTATTCCTCTTATTTATGGTATGACCATAGCTGAATTAGCTCTATACTTTAATAAAGTTTTTGGTCTAGGGGCTAATCTTACAGTTATAGGTATGGAAGGCTATAGAAGAGGTATGACATATGCCGCTACTGGTTTACATTGGGTTCCACCTTCTGATTTTATACCTGAGTCTACTACACCATTTTATTATGCTGCTACAGGCTTTATTGGTGAAATAGGAGTCTTTTCAACAGGTGTAGGAACTAACAGACCTTTCCATTATATTCTAGCTCCTTGGATTGATGGTGAAATACTTGCTGGAAAACTTGAAGATTATAATTTACCCGGTGTTCGTTTTATATCCGCTCAAGAAAAACCTTATTATGGTTTATATTCCGGACAAGATACTAAGGGAATAGAAATAGTCATTACTCGTCCCGAAATATTCGATCCTTTCCTTACAGGAACAGCAATTTTAAAAACTCTTTATGAGCTTTATCCTGATAGAATCCCACTAAAAAATCAGGCTGCTGCTGAAGCAATTGATTGCTTAGCTGGCTCTGCTATGGTTAGAGAAATGATTGTTTCAAATAATCCATTGATGCAGATTTATTCCTCTACTCAACAAAGTCTTGCTGGCTTTATGCAAAAAAGAAAGGATTTTCTTATTTATCCAGAATAAAAAAATGATGACTAATAACAAAAAAGCTGTATCTTTATTGGAAATAATGATAGGTGTCTTACTCCTAGCACTTATCTTGGTTCCATCATTAAATGTTGTTATTAGTCAAACTCAGACAGTTACTGCTACAAGAGACCATTCTCAGGCGGCTTTTCTTGCAGATAAAATTTTGGAAACAGCAAGATCTTTTCCTTTTAAAATGTTAGATTCGGATAGATATGAATCCAATGCTGAGGAATATAAAAAAACTTTTGAGTATAAATTGTGGAATGATCCAAATTTTAATAAGTTTGAAATTAATAATATAACTTATAATATCTCCACAGAGAAAGATTATACTAGTATTGATGCCATATCTGTAAAAGGCGGATCTTCAGACGAAGTTCCAAATCTTTATGCTTTTAAATGTCGAATAATGTACAAAGGCAAAGATGGTAGGGACCATCATTTAGATGTTCATACCATACTTTCACAGAGGTGATAAGTATGGGAAAAAGAGCTTTTACTGCTGTTGAATTAATGGTTGCCTTGATACTAATGGTCTTGGTTTTGACCGCTTTGTGGCGAGTTTTTTCTTCTAGTCAGAGAAATGCTAGAGAAATAATAGAAAATCACACCATAAACGAAGAACTAGATAAAACTCTCATAAAAATGACTGACGATATAAGAGAAGCTAATGCTGTGGCTAGTTACCCTATTCTTTATGAAGAATCTCAAATTGAAGGGTTAACAACAAAAGAATCTAGTCCTTCTGATGAATCAGAAAATAAATTATCTTTTTACAAAGTAAATTATGATTTTACTAAAAAACCTAACGAATTAGCTGATGGAGAAGTTAATTATACTACAAACCTTATTACTTATTACGTAGCTCCCAATGATAATGTTGAAGGGAAGTGGAGATTGTTTAGAGAGATGACTCCACTTAATCAAAATAAAGAGCCGATAGAAAATGAAAAAACATTGTATGAAATTCTTCCGTCTGTTGATGAATGTGTATTTTATAGAATCAAAGATCCTGATGCCGTCAGGACAGGAAATATATATATAAGAATAAAAATAGGTCGTAAAGAAAAAGATAAATATTCAAACGAAACCATTATTAGTGTTAAAGAAAGAGGGGCGATGCCTGAATCATGATTATCTCAACAAATAATAAAAAGGGTTCAGCAATAATTACTGCTGTTGGTATGGGTACCGTTCTACTGATCATTATTGCTTCCGTGTTTTCGTTTAGCAGGTATAGAACTCAAACAGTTATTCAAGAGAGCAAAAAAGTTAAAGCTTTAGCTCTGGCAGAAGCTGGGTTAGAGGTTGCTATTGGTGAATTATATAATAATTCAGTATTTGCCACACATGAGGTTACGATTAATCCAAGTGAGAAAAGTCTTGATTGGTCTAAAGAAGTAAATTGGGAAAACAAATTAGAAGAAAATTCTAATAACAAATATCATAAATCAAATCATGGTTTTAAAATAGATTCGGATAGTGGAACAGGTACTCTTTCAGGTAAACTTGGAGACGGCGAGTTTAAAGTTAAAGTTGGTAGTATTCCATATGATGATGATGAAAAAACAGCAACTATAGATGAAAGTAAAGCTTATGTTAAGATAGAATCAATGGGTATTTACGATAATACTGTAAGAAGAGTTATTGCTATAGTTAATAGACGTTACCCTACAAGAGAGTTTCTTATGTATGATGGTGGGGTTTTATCTCTAATATATGGGCAGACATCAGGCGGAGGGTATAACGTTTTTTCGACTGGTCACCTCTATGGGCATAAGGGAATAGAGATAAGTAAAGTAATGAATTCTAAGCATAGTGGCGCAGGGAATAATGGTACTGATCAGAGATTAGATAATATTACAGCTATACTTAGTGGTGATGGAGGAATTTTTTTCTACAGTCCAATAAAAGCAAAATTCCCTGGTTCAACAGATTGGTTAGAAATACCTACTAATAGTAATTTCCCTCTGGGAAATAGTGGTTATACTAATTCAGAAGCAGAAGAATTCGGTGAATTCCCAGAGTCATTAAGAGATACTATCCCTCCAATTCCGGATAATTTATCTAAATGGATAAAAGATAAAAAGTCTGGTGTTAAAATAGAACCTCGTAATCCTGCCTTTGATACATATAAAAAGCAAGCTAAGTTTAATACTAGCAGTTATGAATGTAAATATCGTATTCATACTGGTTGGTCTGGTTCTGGCGATAGTTTAGATGCTGTCTATCTTGATTTTGGTAATAATATTAGAGATGGTAATGTAAAAGAAAATGATTTCCCAAGTAACGGGATTATATATTCTGATAAAAATATTGTAATTAAAGGTAATCCCCCTAAAGACGTTAGTATTGTTAGTGAAAAGAATGTTTTTGTTGCTGGTGATTTCAACCAGAAAGGGTTTAAAGAAGATATTAATCAGCGATATGGTTTTCCTCAAAATTATGAAAGTGGTAAAAATGCTTTAACAGCTTATAACTATAGCGAAACATCCAAAAATTTGTTTAAGGATGATAAAGATGCTGCAAAAACAGGTGGGGCTAGACATCATGTTGCTGCAACAGTTATTGCCAAAGAAAGAGTCGTTTATGACTATAGAAGCCCTGTCGATTGTTTTGAAAATGAACTTGTACCTTATATGAAATATGAATTAGCTAAAGCAATAAATACAGGTTCTAGTGATCCTAAAGATTGTTTATCTCCTAGTTCTTGTCAAAGTCTTGTAGTAAAAGCTTCTGACACTTACGATGGCTTTAAAGAAAGTATTGCTTCTTTTACTAATAAATTCAATATAGGTAAAGATAACTCAAAATCGGATGAGCTTTGTGAAAGTTTAAAATCATCATATGAAGAGTGTGATGGTTCTTTTAATTATGATAATCTAGACAAGATGACCATTAAAGTTTGGGAAGCTTATGTAAATGATTATAATAGTGACACTAAGGGTCAGCCTAGTGCTTCTGGTATGAAAATGGAACAAGGTGTTAATGCGTTATTACTAGGTTTAAGAAACGAAATGTGCGGAAATCCTATGGGAAGTTCTGATTTTACTGATAACGATAATGATTATTTATATTATCCTGAATTAACTACTAATGGAATGTTTGTTTCTTGTGGTAAACAAGCTAATACTTTTTATGCAGGACCTGATGTAAAAAAATACTATAATGAAATAGGTCGTTCTTCTCTGACTGAAAGCTATATTCCAGCATGGTATGATAATACAAAAGGTTTTTTACATAGAGTTTTTGGCTCAGAAACTTATACTAGAAATGAAGATGTTCGCAAACTTAGTTCTATAAGTAATCCTAAAGATAATGATTATATTCCTCCTACAAGACGAAAGATATATGATGATACTTTGCCTTTTTTAAATGATTATAGCAATGATCCTCTTGAGCTTACAGGTTTTATAGTTATGTCTTGGCAGGATTTGGGTGCATCTCCTGAAGATTATGATAATTTCTAATCTTGCCTCTGCTGGTTTTCCTACTGATTTTATTATAGATTGATATTAGACTTAAAAATATGATAATATAAAGGCATTGTGGAGAAACAAAAATGGAAGACCGATGTCCTTTGTGTCTAAAAATGAAAGAATTTAATATTCCTGATGAGGAATATCTAAAATACCAAAACACAGAACGTTTGGTCTGCAAAAAATGTGCTGAGGAAATTACAGGTCATATGAGACCTACTTGGCAGATAATAGCAGGCAGAGTTTTTCCACGTAGCTTGCGTAATCTATGAGTTATGAATAAAAGCTTAGATCTTTTTTGTTCTATTCTTTCAAGGGAAACTGGTCTTACATTTCCGATTTCAAGGTATTCATTTGTTTTAAATAGACTAACTCCTTTACTAGAAAAATATGATGCTTCTAGCCCAAGTGAGCTTATTTTAAAGAGTAAGCAGGATTTTAAACTTAGAATTGACATAGTCAATACGTTGACTACTAATGAAACTTGGTTTTTCAGACACCCAGAACATTTTGAAATTCTAAAAAATGATGTTTTACCTGAAATAATAAAACGTAAAAAAGATAAAAGAATTAATATTTGGTCTGCCGGTTGTTCTATCGGAGCAGAGTTATATTCTATTCTTATTACCTTAAAAGAATCAATTCCCAATTATGATGATTATAGAATAAGTTTGCTTGGAAGCGATATTTCTTATGATGCTGTACTTCTAGCCAAAAAGGCTGTTTATGATAATTATGATTTGAGAGCAACAGATAAAGCTATTATAAATAAGTATTTTGATAAAGCAGAAAATGATACTTTTAAAATAAAAGAAGAACTGAAGCAAAATGTAACTTTTGAGTTTTTGAATCTTTTGGAAACTTGGCCACCAAGGAATTTTGATATTATCTTTTGCCGAAATACTATGATTTATTTCAATAAGGAAACAAAAAAATCATTAGTTAAAAGGTTTTTTAAGGCTCTTGAACTAAATGGTTATTTTTTTACGAGCACAAATGAATTAATAGATGTAAAAAAAGATGAAAACTATGGAGTTAAGAAATTATACATAGGAAATGAATGTATTTATCAGAAAACAAGCAATGTAAATAAAACCTGTGAACTGTTTTTCAAGAATTCAACAGAATTGTTAAAAGCCATTAATCTTTTAAGTAAAGTATCTTACTCTTTTCAATTTGGTCAGGCAATTAAAGATAATAATGGAAAAGGTATAAGAAGCCTGATAGTTTCTTCGTCTAACTATGATAAAATTTTAAAGTATCTTATTTCTAACTCAATTGTGCCCTCTAATCATAAAAAAACATATAGATAAATACATTTTTCAAAACAGCTTTTTATACATTTGCTCTAATTATTAAATATCCTTTTGCCGATTATTTTACAAAGGCATAATTATACAAAATCAGATAGCCATTATTGGATTTACCTTAGCTTTGGAGGCGGGCAGTATGATAGAAAACAAGTTCAATCAAATTATTACAGATTGTAAAAAAAGGATAGAAGCGAATCCTCGTGATTTCTTCGCTTACTATCAGTTAGCTCGTGCTTTAGAACTTTCTGGCGATACTGATATGGCTATAAAAGTATTCAGAGATGCTATAACTATTAATCCCAAAGATGCTTATGCACATAATTTTGTTGGCTTGGCATACAGAAATAAAGGGATGTTAGATGAAGCAATTGTTGAGTTTAAAAAAGCAATAATGTATAACCCTGGTTATGCTTATCCTTATGCTAATTTAGGGGTTATTTATAAACTTAAAGGTTTGTCAGATGAAGCTATTATTCGTTTCAAAAAAGCTATATCTTTAAAACCTGATTTTGCTTTTGCTCATCTTCAATTAGGACTTATTTTTAAACTAAAAAAGCTTTACGAAGAATCTATTTTAAGATTAAGAAATGCAATTAGACTTAATAGAGAATATGCTTATGCTCACTTCGCTTTAGGAGCTGTCTATCTTGAAACTGGAAAGCCTAAAAAGGCTATAGTGGAATTCAAAAAGGCAATTTTATTAAATCCTGAAGATGCACATTCTATTTGTCAGTTGGGAAGATGCTATGTTGCTCTTGAAAAATATGAAGAAGGTATTAAGCAACTAAAAGACTCTATTAAAATAAATCCAGATAATGCATTTGCTTTTTTGAACCTTGGGATTGCTTATTATTTCTCTCAAAACTATGATGATGCAATCGAAGCTTTGAAAAGAGTAGGGGCTATTTCACCATCATTAATTGAAGCAAATGTTTATCTTGGTCAATGCTTTGTAAAACAAGGTATGGATGATGCTGCTCTTTCTGAATTTAAGAAAGTTATGAAAGCTGATTCAAAATACCCCAAAATTCACCTTTATTTGGGAATGGTTTTAAGGAAAAAAGGTGAAATTGTTAAAGCTATTGAACAATTTAAAACCGAAAATTCTATAAATTCCAATGATGCAGAAGTTCATTATAATCTTGCCCTTGCATATAAAGATCGTGGAATGTTGGAAGATGCTACTGGCGAATTAAAGAGAAGCCTTTTTATCGATAAAAATATGAGTCGAGCTCACGATGTTTTGGGAGAAATTTTTGATATAAAAGGTGAATGTGACCAAGCAGTTTTCCATTGGAATAAAGCAAGTGAAATTCGTAAAAAGCTTGGCGATGAATCTGTTTTGAAACCTATTAATGTTATTAAAAGCAAAACAGAATTGGATATTATGATTGAAAAGTATAAAGCAGAAGTTGCTAATAATCCAAACAATACTGAAGCTCATTATAAATTAGCTTCTGCTTATAAAAATAAAGAACTTTATGATGAAGCTATCTTAGAATTTAGAAAAGTTATAGCTTTAAATCCATACGATTCTTTTGCTAACTACAACCTTGAAGTCATATACAGATTAAAAGGAATTGATGATCAAAATATTAGTCGTTGGAAAAAGACAGTAACTGTTAATCCTGATAATGCTGGTGCTCATTATAGATTAGGTCTTGCTTATAAAGAAAAAGGTCAATTAGATGAGGCTATAAGAGAATGGGAAAAGGCAGTAGCATTAGATCCTGATTTTTCACACGCTCATTTACAGCTTGGTATTGCTTATAAAAGTGTTGGAAAGTCTGAACAAGCTATTAGTTCTTGGAACAAAACTATTGAATTAGACCCAGAATTCCAAGAAGCTTTCTTCCATCTTGGTAAGGCTTATTTGAACCAAGGTCGATTAGAAGAAGCTATAGCTTCTATTAAGCGTACTATTAAGCTTAATCCAACAGACACAGATAGTCGTTTCTTATTAGGGCTTATTTATAAGAATTATGGAATGATGAAAGAAGCTTGTGAAGCTTTTGAAGATATTTTAAAACTTGATGAATGTAATACCAATGTACTTACAGCTTTGGCTTCTGTTTACAAAAGCTTAGGAGAATTTGATAACGCTATAAACTGCATAACTATGAGTATAAGAATAGATGATTCTAAATTCTATTCTCATTATTTGCTTGGTAGTATTTATAGAAGCCTTGGAAAAACTGATATGGCTGAGCAGTCTTTTAAAAAGGCTATTTCTATCAACCCAGATGACGCTTTTTCACAGTATTCATTAGGGGTTTTATATAAGAATTCTGGTCGTGTTCAGGAAGCTATTAAAGCTTTTTCAGCTTCTATTGAATTAGACGGAGATGATGCTTATTCTCATTCTCATCTAGGTGTTGCTCTATATGATGCTGGTCAATTAGATGGAGCTATAATAGCATTGCGACGTGCAATACAGATTAACCCAGAAGATCCATATACTTTATATAATCTTGGTGTTGCATATTTGGATAAACATCTTCTTGATGCTGCAATTGATGCTCTTGTAAGAGTAGTTAATATTAATTCTTCTGATTCTTATGCTTGCTTCTATTTGGGACAGGCTTATGAAGAAAAGAATTTGTTAAAAGAAGCTAAAGCTTGTTATAAACGTGCTGGTGAAAATTCACCTCCTAATACTCAGATAGCTAGATTCGCTAAAGAAGCTTGTTTGAGATTACAGTAAATTCTTATAAGTTTTGTTATTAGATAATTTACTTGGTTTTCCTTTTATTAAAAGAGCAAAGCTAAGTAGAGTAGGGGAATAAAAAATCTAATAGAAAATGGTGGAATTAAACTTTGACATTTGACCAAAGTAGAGCAGTAAAATGTTGATTTTAAGAATCTTTAATAGAATAGGTGTATTAAGAATATTTTCAGTATTTTTAATATTGGTTGCTGCATCTTTAATCGGTTGTTCTGACGATGTTAGACCTCGTGAAGGAGCAATAGAAGGGAAAATAACAAATCTTTCCGGAGTTGCTATAAAAGATGCTTTGGTCGAATGGGAATACGATAACACAAGATGGGGCTTAACCGATGAAAACGGTTACTATTATATAGATGGTATAGGATTCGGTACGCAAAATTTTGTAATCACTGCTAATGGATTTAGATCTACAACATTTAAGGCTCCTGTTTATTCAGGAAGGACTACTACAGTTGAAACTAAGTCTGTTCAAGGGTTAAGTTTCTATTATTCTGATATTAAAATTGAAAAAACTACAGCAACATCTGTTTTAATAAGTTGGAAAACCTCTGATTATACAAATTCAGTTGTTGAATATGGCTTAACAGAAGCATTAGGTTCATATGCAAGAGAAAAATCTGATTTGTATACCACCAAACATAGTTTAGAAGTTACAAATTTAACTCCAGAAAAGACATATTACTTCAAAATCAGTGGTAATAGACAAGGGCAGGGTATAGAAAGTTCAACTGTTTCAACTTTTTCTACTGTAAGCACTTTGGAAGATTCTGCCGCTCCTATACCTCCTACTAATGTTGAAGCAGCTTTAAATGGTGTTCCTGGGCAAATAGTTGTTTTTTGGAAACCAAACTATGAAGCTGATTTGAAAGGTTATAAAGTTTATCGTAGCGAAGTAGCTAATGGTGATTTTACTGAAGTAACTCAAGGTTTCATGCCTAGGGGGCAGGAAAGATTTACAGATAATGGAGTTATAGCTGGTAAAAAATATTTTTATCATGTAACCGCTGTAGATTTGGCTAATAATGAAAGTGGTTACAATAATGTTGCAGAAATTCTTGTACCTGGAAATATTTCGTCTGAAGTACATTGGACCATTGCAAATAGTCCTTATATAGTAAAAGGTGATATAAATGTTACCGAATATGGTGCATTACATATTGATGGTGGTGTTAAAGTTTTAATTGACGAAATAGATGGTTTAAATGCAGGAACTAGTAATTTGATAGAAATAAATATTAATGGTGCTTTGATAGCTTCTTGTGGAAACACATTACCAGTAACAGTAGCTGCTAATAAACCTAACCCGACAAAGGGTACCTGGAAGGGATTTACATTTAATAAATCATCAAATGTTTCTAACTCTATGGTTAATTTTGTCGTTTCAGATGCAGAAACAGCTATTACTCTTAATAATTCAGCTATTAATCTTTCTAATTTGGAATTGATTAACTGCAATACTGGTATGAAGATACAAAATTCCACAAGTGTTACTGTGGATAATATAATTACCAAACGCTGTACATTAGGAATGGAAATAGATAGCAACAATGCTTTAACAATCAGCAATAGCACCTTTGTACATCCAACGAATTGTATTAATTCAGTTAATAATAATGGTTTGAGTATTATAGGCTGTAATATGCTTGAATTTACAGGAACAGCTATTATTAGCGAAGAAACAAGTGGTGCTATAGAGTTTATTAATAATTTGTTCGTATCTCCTACAGCCTTAGCTTTGCAGATTAATGGAAGATGTAATCGTATTGAAAATTCTGTTTTTGATACTCCTTATGCAATTCAAATAAAATCAGAAATTCCATCAATACAAAAGAACTTATTTATGACGGATAGAAGTGTTTATTCTGAAGGTAAAAAATGTATTGAATATCTTAGTATTTATTCAACACCAGAATTTGGACCTAATAATGTTGAAGGCTTTGCTGATGAAAATGCATATATTAATTGTAATCCTACTGAAGATAGTACAACCACATCAGATATTATGCTAGTTAAAGATATAACAGGTGATACTTACGATTATCGTTTGAGACAGCCTTATCCAAATAATAATCAACCTTGGGGTATTATTAGAGAAATAAATCCTTATATTGATAGGTAAATTTTCCCTTAAAAAAGAAAATATTTCCTAGAAAAATTCCTTAGTGTCTAGGGAAATTTTCTTTTATGTATGATAATAATGTAAATTTTTTATAAAACAAATGAATTTATTCATTTGTTTTTTTTTATTAAAAAGTAAAAAAATATAATTATATATGCTTTGTAATTAGCATAAATCCTTGATTCTAGGAAGTTTGTAAATTGTCTTAATAATTTTTAAAAAAAAAGTTGCATTTTGGCATTACATTTGCAATAATAAATATTGTCGAAAGACAAAAATATCCAGGAGGAATTAATATGAATCGTTTCTTTAGAGAAGAAGAAGGACAAGGTCTTGTAGAATATGCTCTTATTATTGGTTTGATTGCAATCGTTGCTATTGCAGCTCTCACTTCTGCTGGTAAGAGCGTTGGTGGCCTCTTCAATAACATCAATGGTGAACTTGGTAAAGCTGGTGGAAACACTGGTAACGCTGGTAACTAATTCTTTTTATTGATTACAAAAAAGGCAGGCTATGCCTGCCTTTTTTGTTAACCTACAGAGAAAGAAAAAATATGAAAAAAAGAAATAAAAAATCGGGTCAGGGTTTGGTCGAATATGCTTTAATCATTGGCTTGGTAGCTATTGTTGCTGTTGCAACTTTAAGTGCTTGCTCTAAATCATTAAAAAGTTTTTATTTAGACACCATACCTAATGCATTAAATACAATTCCACACAATAATAATTAATTTTTTTAGCAAAATCGATAAAGTATTATTGTCTAGCCTGATAAATAAATAATAATACTTAATTTTGTTATTTTATATTTATTTGTGGATATTAGTTGCTCTATTTTTTTACTACTGTAAACTTTTTATACAATTCTTTTCTTTAATAATTTAAATAGTATTAATATTATACAGTTTTTTTTTATTGTACCAAATGTTATAGAGAGCAAGCACTAATTATACTCTTTTATACTTAACAAATTAATTAATTCCTTTTTATTCTTTTCACCCTATTGACACATATAAATATTCGTACTAATATCAAGTCATATTCTTTTGGGGAGAAGTTGACTTGAAAAAATCTAAGATAATATACTTTTTAGTTGCTATGTTGTCCGTTGTTGCATTGGGTGTATTCATGGGCAATTATATGTTTAAGCTCATGGAAGGAAAAAGCTCTCAAAACTCTAATAATCAAGGCATAAAATCTACCGATGCTTCAGCTCAAAACGCAGAACAGGGTACCGTAAAAATTTTATATGGTGACAAAGAGACAAACTCAAAAAACAGTGACAGTGATTTTCAACAAAACAAAAATTCTGCAACTCCAGATAATGCTGTTCCAATAAAAACACAGGTTGTTTCTTCGCCTTCCGGACAGACAGAACTGGCTAGTTCTACTGCTAGTGATACTGCAAAACCTGCAAACGACGCACTGTCTTTTTCCCCAACAGGTCCTGTTTGGCATGCCTTTGCTAGTACAAATGGTTTAAATGTACGTGAAACTCCAGATAAAAAAGGAAAGTTTTTGTTTAAGGTGGCAAAAGGAACTAGAGGGGTTGTAAAAGAAAAAAAAGATGGTTGGAGCTATATTCAATGGGATTTTAATAAGAAAAAAGGGTGGTCTATAGATGAATATCTGATTCAGGGTCCAGCTAATATAGTAGATAATATGGTTAATAAAAAGCCTGGAGATAAAACTGAAAGTATAAAACCAGAACAGATAACTCAGGCTAGTATAGAAAAAGAAGTTGAACAAAGTAAAACTATTGTTGGAATAGCTAGACCAGCCTCAACTACTGAAACAGTAATCAGTTATACTAATGGGAAAGAGCTTCCTAAAAAAGGTACAATTACCGCTCAAAATGGTGCAAATATAAGAGAAGGTCCATCTACTCAAAGTAATCGTCTGATTAAACTTCCAAAAGGTACAACAGTTGGTATTAAAAGTGTAAAACAAGTTGAAAAATACCAATGGTTTGAAATTACTTACAGTAATGACACAAAGACTGGTTGGACAAGAGAAGACAATTTAAAATTCTAAATATTAGATTTTTTTCTTACATATGTGCTCAACATATATTTGAGCAGGAATCCCTTTAAGCGCATTAACCGCATAAAGGGCTTTTCTTTTATCTTCAAATAATCCGAATACCGATGGACCACTACCAGACATTAAAACGACTCCATCACCAGTACTAGATAATAGCTCTTTTATTCTTTGAATTATAGGATAACGTTGCAATGTAACAGATTCTAAATCATTAAATACTACTTTTTTTAAACTGTCTAAATCACAATTTTGATAGGCTTCTAGTATCATTTCAAAACTTCGTGCTTTGATTTCATTATTCCCTGGAGTATAGTTTTCGTAACACCATTTTGTAGAAACAGAAACATCATTTGGCATAACAATTACAACAACCAATTGATTCTTCGGAAAATCATAAAATTCTAATTTTTCGCCTCGTCCAACTCCTCTTGCTAGACCGCCTTTAATAAGAAAAGGAACGTCTGAACCTAAAAAAGATGCCATTTCCATAAATTCTGAGGGAGTAACTGTACGTTCATATAATCTGGCTAAACCTGTTAGAACTGCGGCTGCATCAGTACTTCCTCCAGCAAGACCTGCTGCCATAGGAATTCTTTTATCTATATGAATGTCGAGAGCAGGCTCAATACCTAATCTTTCCAAGAATAATCTGGCTGCTTTAAATGCAATATTGTCAGAGCCAGTTGGAACATTCTTATTGTTACAAGTAATTCTGATACCTTCTTCAAAGCTTTCATGAAGAGTTATATTATCCATTAGAGATATTGTTTGAAAAATAGTTTCTAAATCGTGAAATCCATCTGGACGTCTGTTTTTAACCCATAACCCTATATTTATCTTTGCTGGAGCTTGAACAATAAGAGTTTTCTTCATCTTTATTTCCTTTTTTTAAATAAAAATTCTGCGATTTCTAAATCTTCTGAAGCGGTAATCTTTGAGATTTTTTCAGATCCTAAAGTTATATAAACTTTATAACCAAGTTTTCTTACTAATGAAGCTTCATCTGTACCTATAATGTTTTGTTGTCTAGCATTTTTTAAGGCTTCTTTTAATATTTTATATGTAAAAATTTGAGGAGTTTGAACTCTAAAAATTTTATTTCTATCTGCATTATCAATTATTTCCCCATTTTCTACAATTGCAAGAGTATCATAAGAGGGGACTGCAAATATTACATTCCCTTTTATATTAGCTGTTTTAAAACCTTCATTTACTAGTTCTGGAGTAATTCCTGGTCTGGCAGCATCATGAACAGCAACAAAATCATAATCGTTATTTAATTGTTCTAAACCATTCCAGACTGAATCTTGGCGTAACTTTCCACCAATTGCTATAGAAAATTCTTTTGTTGGTACAAAGTTTTTAATATATTTTTTCCCTTCTTCCAACCAATCTTCAGGCAATACTAATATTATTTTTTTTACAGAATCAACATTGTTGAAACATTCTAAACTCCATTGGACAATTGGTTTCCCGCCCAAATTCATAAATTGTTTCGGAAGAGTAGAGTTCATACGGTGACCTAAACCACCAGCAACTATTATTGCAGCATTATTTAAGTTTTTATTTCTCATATGTTTATTATATTTTTATATATTTATAAATGTCAAACCTAAAATGGAGAAGCCCCGAATGCTTTATTGCATTCGGGGCTTCATAGACCTGGCGGCGACTGACTCTCCCACGGAGTTGCCCCCG
>CAMJNS010000040.1 GCA_946407375.1 uncultured bacterium | reverse complement strand
TAAAAATAAATATAAATCTTATTTTATATTTACCGATAGATTCTTTATGAACTAATTACCTGTAAGGAGTGGAAAAATGGATTTTGATTACATTAAAAGCTATCTAAGCGATTTTGATCAAATAAAAGCAAACTTTATTGAAGTTGCCAAAGAATGTTCTAAATTTGATGGAACATTAAACAGAACAAAGTTTTGGACCTATACTTTAGGTTTGAGTATCGTATGCTTCATTATTAATACCATAATTAGTATTATATTTAGAGGTTCGATGGTAGGCAACATTATAAGTGCCGTAGTTGGAATAGCTTCTTTTGTAATTCAGGTTGGTCCAATTATGCGCAGACTTCGTGATGCTGGAAAAAGCCCATTGTTGGTATTGTGTATTTTCCCAGGTCTAATTTTGTGCTGTATTCCACCTATTGTTCCATTAGTATTCTTCTTCTACAAATCTGTAGGTGATGAAGCTGAAGCAACAGTTTCTACTACTGCCACAACTGCAGAACATCCAGCTCAGGCAGAACAAGCAGCTCAACCAGAACAAACAAATAATCAACCACCTGCTGGTAATTAATTGTAAATAACTACTTAAAATATAAAAAGCCTAGATTATAAAATCTAGGCTTTTTATTGTCCTTTAAATACTTAGCAGGATATTACGACAACTGAAAGAGCTGGTAAGTCAATTGTTTCAGGAATTGCTATTTCAGAAATATCTGCAGCCGTATGTAAATAGCCTTTCTGAGCTTTCCTGATACGTTTTGGAAGTTTTATATTTATAGAATCATCAGAGTTATTAACAGCAACAAAAGCTTGTTTACCATTCTTAGCTGTTTTTACAAAACCTCTAACACCAGCCTGATTAAGTTTCCAAAGACCGAAAGGTATAACAACACCTTCACAGTTAAATATTTCTGAAGAGGCTTTTATATTCAAACAGTCCTGCATAAAATTAGGTAAATCAGATTCTATTCCCTTTTTAAAATCTTCAGGAGTTGAGTTACATACATTATTTGCTTCAAAAAGAGCTTTTTCTGAACCTGCAACAAACATAAGGTCAGTGCTCATAAAAGCAGATATAGCAAAATCTAGTTTCATTTGAGCAATTACTTCAGCTTTTGTAGATTCATCAAATTGTTGTAAAGAATGAATATTATCATATTGAACGAATTGTCTGACAATTGCTTTGTTATTCATTCCCTTAATATCATTACTTCTTAGTCTAGAATAAGCTTTCATTGCTGGCATCAAAGTATCGTGACTAGAATAGATAGTACTGGTTGGAACTCCATTAGAACGTTTATAAAGAGTATAAACGTCTGTTGGAACATATAAACCACCATTATACCAGTACATATTATTAAAGAATCTATCTGCTCCAGCTGCAATACCTGATTTAGCAAGCTTAATTAATGGAGCCATACCAAGATTTTCTGTTAAAAACCAAACATTCGAATAACGTTTTTTGGTTTCTTGTACTATACGTTTTAACCCATCTGGATCTAAACCCCAAGCAGCATCAATTCTTATGGCATTTACATTCAATTTTTCAATATGTGGGTAAATAACCTTTTCAAGCCAATAATCCTGAAGTTCTTTTATGGAATTATCTAATATGAAAGCACCCCAATTAACGTGTATACGGTTGCCGTCAGCATCTTCGTCATCTGCTCCAGCTTCGATACCATTATTTTTATAATCTTTGTACCATTCTCTCTTTAAATGTGCACAATTCCAATCTGCGTGATTGAAAGGAATGTCAATCATTCTATCTATGCCCAATTCTTCAACAAACTTGGTAAATTCTGAGAATTTTTCCCAAGTGCCAAATAGAGAACAGGGCTGTTCATAGTCTGCCACAACGTAGGGTGAAAAACTAGGCTTAAAATGCGGTAGAATTAATAATACGTTAACACCAAGCTTTTTAAGCTCAACTACATAGTTTTTTAAATCTTCAATAGTATTAAAATAATTTAGAGGAACATCTGCATATATTTTTCCTCTTTTATTACTTGGTAAAGCTTTTGCTGGGCTTGTTGACTTAGTTGTTAAATGGTTAAAAAACATTGAGGAAAGCCTCCAAAGAGTGATTATATAAGAAATATAACACCGATTTTGGGAATTAGCAATTATGAATTATGAGTTAGAAATGTGGATTTGATAATCTCAACTAAAAAAAAACCGTCTATCCTTTTAAGATAGACGGTTTTTTTTTTAGTTAGTTAAGCTTGTGAGCCTTGAAAATTTCTTGTAATGCAGCATTAGCAGCAAGTCTGACTTCTTTACTCTGGTCTCTAGTAGTATTCTTCAAAGCTACAAGACATCTTATGTCACGCAAGTTACCAAGAGCTTCTGCCGCTGTCTTTCTAACAACGCTGCTACGGTCTGTAAGCATAACCATAAGAGTTTCAACAACATTTCCGTTGCCGATTCTACCAAGAATTCTAGCAATATTTTCACGCAAGAAGTTATTTCTATCTTGAGCAATATGAAGAAGTTTATCGATAAGATGAGATTCGCCAATACGTATTAGCAAATCACAAGCGTGACGTCTAATACGTTCTTCTGGATTCTTAAGAGCTTCGATAAGAACTTCATAAGAATTTTCACCAAAGCTTACAATTGCTTCACTACAAGCCAATGGAACAAGAGGTGACGGATCGTCGAGACGAGCAAGCATTGGAAGAATTGCTGAAGGTTCACCAAGTTTTGCAATAGAATCTGCAGTTGCACTGCGAACTTTTTCTGATGGATCGTTCAAAGATTTTATCAATTGTGGTAATGCAACTTTATCTCTGCGTTCACCAAGAGCTTCAACAGCAGTAGAACGAACAGATTCAGCCTTGTCAGTCAATGCAGAAATAATAATTTCTGGAACTCTGGCATCTGCCATTGAAGACAACGATTTAATAGAAAGTTTTCTAACCAGTTCAGAAGGATCACTACAAGCTTTCTGCAAGAATTCAACAGCAGCTGTATCTTTAAGATCACCAAGAACTTCAGCAGCTTTTGCTCTAACAACTTCGATAGAATCCTTAAGAGCTTCGATAGCAGGCTGAACAGCGGCTGTAGTACCAATTTTGCCAATAGCTTCAATAGCAGAAGTTCTGACTTTTTCGGCAGGATCCTTAACCAAATTAGCAAGAGTCCTTATTGCACGTGGATCTTTTGTATCACCTAATACGGTAGCGATAGCAATTTTAACTGGTTCAGCAGGATGAGATGCACTGCGAATAAGCTTTTCTACTAATTTTTTGCTTCTATTAGAAGTTAAAGTGCGAGAAAGCAAATCTATAGGAATATTAAATTCTGGTTTCTTAAGAATATCAATAAGAGCATCCAAAGCACCTTCTGTTTTTATTCCACCTAATGCTTCAACACACCACTGGCGCTGTAACTGATCTCCGGCAATGAAATAATCCATTAATACAGGTATAGCCTTATCATTACCTACTTTAGCAAATAAATGAGCTACATTTAACTTAATTAAATGAAGAATTTCATTGTTATATTCTAAGAAACTCTTGTTTGGAATTCCTGAAAGCTGTTTGATATCTTTTTCTGAAAGGGTTTCTCGGGCTATCTTAACAAGAAGACCGAAAGCTCTTTCATCTTGGAGATTAGCAAGTGATTGTGCAATAGAGAACTGTGCCCAAGCATAACCTTCTTTTAAGGTTACATTCATTTGAGTAGAAGTAATATAATTATCTATAGCAACAAGACTGTCTGCGATACAAGATGATATTTTTGTTTCATCTGTGCTATCAAGAACTTTAAGCAATGGGAATATTGCTTTAATACTACCAATACTACCAAGGATTCTAACTAGTGATGGGAGTATACCGTGATTTTCTTCTAACTCGATTGCTTTAGTAATGTATTCAACGGCACTTTCACCCATTTCACAGATAGCCCATTCAGCTTTTTCAACAATTTGCTGATCTTGTTCGGCCAAAGATTTGATAAGAGGATCAATTGCTTTAACACCCTTGATATTTCCAAGAGCTTCAATTGCAGCTAATCTTACATCTCTTTCTGAATCTGTTAATTTTTGTATTAGAGGATCAATAGCGATTGGATTACCAATTTTTCCGATAGCTTTTGCTGCAGTAATCTTAAACTCTGCTTCAGGAGAATCTAAGTATTTGATTAAGTTGCCTGCAGAAGATTTTTCTCCAATTTCGCCAAGGGCTTCTATTGCTTTTAAGCTAAGAGCCTTATCATCTTTATCTAAAACTGCAAGAACATATCTGCTAGCTTTTGGTGATTTAATCTTAGCAAAAGCTTCTATAGCAAGAGTAGTCATTCTTGGATTGAAAGCATTTGCCAATTTAAGCATTGGATCAACGGCTTTTTGGCTACCAATTTCACCAAGAGCCCAAATAATCTTTTCACGAAGTTGAGGAGTGCTAACCTGATAAATTTCTATCAAAGGTTCAACAGCATTGGCATTCTTAATCTGACCCAAAGCCTGAATTGTAGCAGCTCTAATTCTTTCATTATCTTCGCTAAGGACAACTAGAAGCTGGTCACAAGCTGCTGTAGAGCCAATCTTTCCAAGAGCTTCGATTGCTTTAAGTCTGACTTCAAATTCTGGGTCTTTCAGCATTGGCAGAACTATTACAACAGATTTAGGTTCTGCAATGTTACCTATAGCTTCACAAGCAATATAACGCAAATCATTATTGCGGCTCTTAAGGAATGCACTTACAGCTTTAAGAGCTGCTGTTGATGAGCCAATCTTTCCAAGAGCTTCAAGAGTAACATAACGAAGGTCTTCATTATCTTCTTCAAGAAGTCTAATTAACGGAAGAACGGCATCTTTTGAGCCAATCTTTCCAAGAGAACGAGCAGCAATAAACTTTAACTGAGTATGATCTGAGCTAAGGCATTGAATAAGAGGTTTAACAGCAGCTTCGGCTTTCATTTCACCCAAATGATCTGCGGCAATTTCTCTTATGTCTTTTAATTCATCATTTAACAGAGCAATAAAATCAGGAGTAGATTCTTTTAAGTTTAGTTCCTGCATTTGAAGAACTATAGAATAGCGCTTATCGGGATCAGTAGTATCTGATAATAGTTGGCGCAATTCTTCAAGCTGTTCTTCAGGTGTTTGTGGGACAACTTCTTCTAGCATTGCATGAGGTTGAGTAAAAGCAATTGTTTCACTCAAACCAGTGCTAACACTGCTACTAACATCTTTTTCCAACTTATCGAAGTCTATAGAAGATTCTTCCTGATGAGTTTCATTTACTTCAAAAGTATCAACGGAAGCTTCCGAAGCTTTGTTTTCTGGAGTAATAATATTATTTAAATACCCCATATCTTCATCTGCTTCAGCAGTTTTTTCTTCAGGAGGTAATTCTTCTTCAATTGGAGTATCCAAATTATCAAAACCAGCTCCACCAAGTTCAAGGAGAAGATTATTCAAATCTTCATCTTCGGTTTTTTCTGCTTCTTTTTTCTGTGCAACTTTAGGCTTTTCTGGAGATTTTGCGACTTTAGTATTTACTGGTTCTTCATCAATAACTGGTTCAACAACTAATGAACTCATAATATCATCATCTTCAGCAGCAATTTCTGATGTTGCAGGAGTTTCAGATGGGACATCGAAATCAGAGCTGACATCAGTTATTTCTTCTGTGAAATTGAAACTACTATCAGTATCTGAAGAAGTAGAATAATCATCGTTACTACTTACGATAAGTCCACTTAAATCATCATCATTAGCATCTACAACATTAGTGTCTGTAACTGTTTCACTATCTAAATCACCAAAATTAAAGCTATCGGTATCTGCGCTAAAATCCTGGGTTGCTAAGTCGTCTGAATTAGTTACATCTGTAGTTGCAACTTCTAACTCTGAAGATTGTTCATTTGTTGCTGGTATTTCGTTATCAATAGAAAAGTCATCTATATTTGAAGATTCTGATACTGGTTCTGAATTAGAAGAAAAATCAAGATCAGTTGCTTTTTCTTCGTTAGTGTCAACAGAATCCGCAACAGACATATCAAATTCTGTTGGAGCAGCAAAAGGATCATCTGATGAGTCTAAAGAAGTATCAATATTTATTGTGTTAGGTTGCTCTTCTTTTGCATCTAAATCTAAATTCAAATCAATTCCATCTGAAGAAGATTTATCAAGATTCAAATCAAGACTATTTGCAGAAGAATCATTTGTATCAAAATTAAGATCAGAAGAGCCAGCATCTAAATCTAAATCAAGAGAATTAGTATTATCTGCTGCAGCACTTAAATCAAAATTCAAAGAATCAGCACTATCTGCTGAAGAAACATTATTTGTATTATCTGAAAGATCTAGACTCAAATCGTTAGACGCGGAAGAATCATCTAGATTAAGGTCAAGGGATAAATCCAAATCTAGCGGTTCCCGTTCTGCCGGTGAATCATTACTGCCTTCAGTATTTGGTAAAGCCATTCCACACATATTGCAGAACTTATTATCACTATCATTTTCGAAACCGCAACCTGGACAGAGCATAGTAACCTCCGAGGAATTTTTACTACATATTAAAAATTTAGTACATTAGATTATCAAAACATCGTTTATTTGTCTTGTTTTTTTTATCTTATATTAAAAAAAATTTTGATAAATTAATGATGTGGATTTTGCTGTACTAATCGATAAGCTTTTAAAACCGCTTCTTCAGCGAGACGAATGTTCATGACATCTTCAGTGAATTTTTCAGGTGGGCAAAAAGCATCATAACTACCAAGTATCCAATAACGAGTAGGAAGAGAATTTAGAGCCAAGGCACAGGTGTCTAATACACAGTCGTGACAAGAGCACATTTCATTCCTTTCTATCATATCAGATACAGCAGCAAATACGAGGTTTTCCCACATATTCACCATTTTTGAAAAGTCATATCTGTTTAATGGTTCCCTATCGAGAATATTTTCCATCGTAATCTCCGATTTTATTTAAAACCTTTAAGTCTACAATCAAGAATCATAAGTTGAGCTGTTCTTACTCCATTATAGTCATTAGGTTCTACATGGAATACTATATCACAGGTTCCATCTCTAATAAAATCAGGAACCATTAGATCACCCAAACTAAAACCAATACCAAACAAACTTCGACCATTTGATCGTTTAAATTTAAAACGTAAATGGTTCTTATTATCTCCGACTTTTTTTATTTCATGAAACTGTGCATTTCTTATCATAAAAATAGGAGCCGGATTATCAATTCCAAATGGGGCGAATTTGAGTATTTCGGCTAAAAAATTTTCATCTATATCATCGGTTAAAACTTCAGAATCTATTTCCCATTCAGGTTTTAAATCCTCAATAGAAATATTATTAGCCGAAAATTCTCTAAGTTGCTCTCTAAATCTATCGACTTTTTCAGGCAACATTGTAAGACCTGCCGCCCCAACATGACCGCCATATTTTTCCAAGCTATCAGAACAATAATTTAGAGCTTCAATAATGTTTATATTTTTAAAACTTCTAGCTGATCCTAAAAACTTACCCTGGTCTTCAAGAAGAACTATTACTGGTCTACTATAATCAAGCATTAATCTAGTTGCAACTATTCCAGTAACCCCAAGATTTTTCATTGGAGCTGCAACCATAAGGATTTTATCATTTTCCAAATCATTTTGCTGACTTAAGTATTCTTTAACCCCTTTATAGCATTCTTCCCCAAGCCTTTTACGTTCTATATTAAGTTCATAGAGTTGTTTTGCTAAGCTTTCAGATTTACTACTCTTACTAGTTCCTAGTAATTCTATGGCTAATTCAGCTGTTTTTAAACGACCAGAAGAGTTTAGAATAGGAGCAATACTGAAACTAATATCTTTTTCAGTAACTTGTTTATTTTTCCAACCTAATGCAGTAAACAAACTTGCTAATCCCATTCGTCTAGTTTTTGAAACAAATTTCAAACCCATTTGAGTAAAAGTTCTATTTTCGCCCTGAAGAGGAACCATATCTGCTACAGTTCCTATAGTTAATATATCCAAGCATCGAATCCATAGCTGTTTAATAGCTGGTAAACCTGCTTCTACACACTTTAAAAACAATAAAAGTAAAGATTTACCACCAGCAATATGGTTTAAATTCAAAGACTTCTTTAATTCTTCTTTACTTAACGAAACAGTATCGGGAAGATACTCTGAAATAAAGCTACTAACATAAATTGGCTTATTATTTGGATTTTTTATTATTGAGCCTATTGATGGCACTAAATTTCCTATAGTATTTTTTTCTTCCACATTAAAGAATAGAGGAACTGAATTTGCGACTATAGTAGGATTTACATTTTTTAAGGTAGTAAAGCCTTCACGAGGAGCAAAACGAACTATTGTTATATCATCATTGCTAAGATCAAACGCAATTAAAGGTTTAGAGAGTTTCTTGCAACGGGCCATTTCTAAAGCCATAGATAGTTTAAAGGCAACAGCTACACCTGCTATGTTTTTCTGAGGACAAATAGATTCATGAAGCTTAGGATCAACCAAAGCTACTGCTTCAGGAGTCAGAGCAGGAGGTTCGTGGTGGTCAGTAACAATTACATCTATACCTTTACTCTTAGCATAGGCAACCTCATCACGATTGCTTATACCACAATCTACGGTTACAATAAGACTTATTCCGTCTTTTGCGGCAACATCTATATAAGCAGGATTTAGACCGTAACCATCTTCAATTACAGGAACAGTATAATCAACAAAATCATAAAAAGACTTTAGAGTTTCTGTAAGAACTACAGTAGAAGTAATACCATCAACATCTCGGTCTCCATAGACTCTTATGCTTTCGTTATTTTCAGTAGCCTTTAATATTCTATCAATTGCAACACAGATATTATCCATTATAAAAGGAGAAAATAAGTATCTGCTTTTAGGGTTAAAATAACGTTCAACCGCAGCTAAATCTGTAATTCCTCTATTTATAAGAATTTTTAGTAGAATATCAGAAAAACCGGTAGATTTTAATCTATCGATGTTTTGCTTTGATACCTCTTTTAATTTCCAAATTTTATCTGTCATTTTACCGTTCTAATTTCTTTTATCAATTCTTCATTTGCAATAACTTCTAAGAAAGCATTTACAATTTTAGGATCAAACTGAGTTTCCGAACAACGTATCAGTTCTTTTTTAGCAAAATCTATTGGCATTGTATCTCTATAAGCACGCTTACTTGTCATCGCATCAAAAGAATCTGCACAACATATTATTCTTGCAAGAAGAGGGATTTCTTCGCCTTTAAGACCTTCAGGATAACCTTTTCCATCAAATCTTTCGTGATGATATTTTATTAAAGGAACTTTTTCTTTAAGGAATTTTGCTGGTTCAATAATAGTTGCACCACGTGTCGGATGTGTCTTTATTTCCTGAAATTCCTCATTGGTAAGTTTATCGGTCTTATTTATTATTGCTTCAGGAATACCAATCTTACCAATATCGTGCAATAAAGCACCTATATAAAGATTCTTAAGTTCCTCATCGGACAATTCCATCTTTTTACCTATTTCAACAGAATATTTAGCAACTCTTTCACTATGACCCATTGTATAAGTATCTTTTGCATCTATAGAATTTGCAAGAGCTCTAACTGCTGATAAATAACTAGCTTCCAAATCTTCGTATAATTTAGCATTATTAAGAGAAACCGCAATTTGAGAAGCTAATGTTACCATCATATCAAGATCGCTTTTATCAAAAGGTTCTCCAGATATTTTATCTGTTATAGAAAGAACTCCAAGGCATTTTTCTTTAACTTTAAGTGGAACACAGATAGAACTAGAGCCATTATCAATAGAATCATTATCTTCAGTGGTATGCATATCATTTATTATTATAGGCTCACCACGTTGAAAAACTTTACCAGCAATACCTTCTCCACTTTTTATAGGCCTTATATTTTTGTAGGATTTATCACCCTTATAAAGTTTTACATTAAGAAGCTGAGTTTCTTCATCGTAAAGAATAATGGAACTAGTTTTTACTGTTCCAAAAACTTTAGAAGTGAGATCTAAGATTAATTCCAATAATTTATTTATATCTAATACAACACCAATATTTTTAGCAATTTCGTGCAAAGTATTTAGCTCAATAACTTTTCTGTGCAAATCTTGCCACATTAAAGCATTACTGATAGATATTGTAGTTTCTTTAATTATTCCTTCTACTAAACTTAAATCTGCCTCAGAAAAATCTTCACCTGAAAGCTTGTTCTTACCTGATAGAACTGCTATAACTTTCCCTTTTACTATTATAGGCATATAAAAATATTTATCTACATTAGATTTTGATATAATACGTGAACTATCTGCTTCTTCATCAGTAGAATCACTATTATTATTTTGAGTTTTTTCTAAATCATCTTCTTTTGCTTTTGCTTCAATTGATTTTGTTGATGTTTCATTAATAACAAGAGTTTCACCAGTTTGATAAACTTTAGAAGCAATTAAAGAATCTATAGGCACACGTTTATTTTTAGTAATAGATTCTGTGTTCAAACCTTTAACCACTTTATATTCAAACTGACTATGCAATTCATCAACCACGAGAACAATACAGCTTTGAATACCGTTTAAAACATTTAAAACATTTTCAGCTAATTTTATATATATTTCATCTATATCGTGAACAAAGCATAAAGAATGGTTTATTTGCTTCAATGCAGTCATTTCATATATTTTTTGTTCTTGAATTTTATTTTTATATATCAAATCTTTATTTTGTTCTTTTATAGTTCCCAGCATTTTTTCAAAAGCTGTGCTAAAAGGAAGACTTTCGCTAAAATTGTCGACATAAACTTCTACCTCAGAGTTCCCTTCTGCGACTTTTTCAGCAATATTAGTTAATTGATACAAAGGTTTTTCAATATGTTTAACAACTACTCGTGAAATATAATATGAAAACAAACAGCCTAGTATTAAAGCTAATAATGATATTTTAAGAACATCTGAAGTTTTACCTATAAAATAATCATTAGAAAAAACAACCTGAATAAAACCAATTTCTTCGTCTTTTTCTAAATCTATTAAAGGATTTTCTATAACAACAGAAGGAGGGAAATAGAAATTAGGTCCATGTCTATATTGAGTTTTTGGAGCAGCTTCAACTATTTTATTTTTACTTCTATCAGAAATCTGAACAGAAATAATGTCATTATCTCTTATTTCTAACGATGTTATAGACTTTACAAGCTTAGTTAATTTATTTTTATCATCAGAATTAATATAATCTAAAACTAATGGACTAATAGTTCTAACCAAGGTTATTCCCTTACTTTCCGTATAACTTCTATTTAATTCTTTCCAGCGACTCAATTCAGACCAAGTGAATATTGCCACCAAAAGAAAAGTAAGCAATAACGATAGTATTAAGACTTTATTCTTAAGAGATAATGGATATGTATTATTAAATCTATAATTGTTATTGTTGCTGTTCAATTATTGTTCTCCAGTTTATTCCTCGACAATAGGACTATGTATTACTTCATCCTGATTATTATCAGATACTCTGTTTTCTTCACAAACAGTTGCAATAACAGCATCAGAAATTTGCGTATCAGAAGCTGTTCTCTTAGCTGTTTCTATATTTACATTATTATCAGAAGAGAGTATTGAAGCGTCTTCAATATCTTGAGATTTCAAATTATATTCTAAATTTTTATCTCTATTCGCAGCACGAGCTCTAGCAATAGATTTAGCTTGAGAAATAATAGATTCTCTCAAAATAGATTCAAACAATGAACCTTTAGCGGGCAATGGATGCATCATTCCTGAAACAATAAAATAAAACACACTACTAATGAATGCAAAAAGTTGGCTAATGTTTTCAGCATAATACTTTTGAAAGAGAGCATACCAACCTATACATACTAAAAATATAAATATGATACGATAATACAAACCCTGTTTTTTATACTCTGGAATTTCAGGAGCTATTCCTTTAATCATAGTCTGAAAAGCTAACCCAAAATGAATAAAAGCTATAACCGCCACAGAAGGAACCAAGTATTTTAATAGCCATACAGGACTCGAAGAATTACCAAGCAATAAGATAACAAAAATAACAACGATTCCATAACTAGACAGAATAGAGAAAGCTCTATAAATAGTATAATACTTGGAAATACGAGTTTTATACTGGGAAGTTATACGAATATCGTCCCAATCATTTTGTTCTTCCAGTCTTATTCTTCCTAATACATAGTTATTAACAGCATCACCCATAAAAAAAGATATAAAACAAAAAACAGTTAATAAGTTATGCCAAAAAGAGCTAAGCTCATTACGACTAAAAATAGCCCAAACAATCAAACAACCAATGATAGTTGTCTGATTACATGAAAGCCCAAGAAACAATATACTTTTGAGTTTATTAAAACCCGAGTTGTCAGAAGTTTGTGATTGCATGAACAATATAATAACATTTACCCAAAATAATTGCCACGAAAAACTTCGTTTTTCTCATAATAAGGGTTTATAAAAAATTAATTTATAACTCAAGTTTGTCTTGAATTCTCAGGGGCTAAAGTTGCTCAAAGAATGATGATATGCTATTATTAACAGCAATATATGGATATAAACAAAATAAAAAAGACCTTTCCAACATATTTTATATTAGTTTTGCTACCCTTATTTTTTGGGTTAGTTCTTTTTATTATCGCATTAAACAAAGATAATAATTTAAAAATAGAACAAACAAAGTCAGAATTATCAGAAAGAGCTACTGATTTTATGGCAAAATCAACAGCATTAGACTATTTTAAGCCATATTTTCAGAAACTAGCCCATCAACTTTTCCCTTTTATTGAAAAAAAGAAAAATGAAAAAGGCATTTTTATGACAAATGCTGATGTTACAAATATCATAAACAATTATAAAAAAATATTAGGCGAAAATATTCGTTGTGCACTTTTCAATGAAAAGGCAGAATTAATAAATCCTCAAGATTTATTAGATTATGAACAGAATTTTTTTACTTATGCTTGGAAAGATATACATCAAATTGCTGATGCCCATTATAAAGAGAGACGAACAGATCAAGCTCTTATATTAGGAAAAGACTTTAATATAAAACAACTTTATAATCGTTCTGAGCATTGTGTACTTACTTCTAGTTTAGGGAAAACCAGTTTATTTTATTTTAAAAATGCGAATGAGAATACCAATGGAATTATTATTTTTGTTGAATATAAAAGTACAAGTTTAGATATTGTAAAAGCAAAAATTAAAGATTTTGCCACCTATGAACAGCCAATAATATTATATGACTTAGAAAAACAGCAACGAACGACCTCTACATTAGGGCACAAAGAAATCTCATTTATTCAAACAGAAAGTGAAAAATTTTTGGATGGATACCTCGAAGATAATATAGTATGGAAAGGCTTTAATTCTGATAGTTATAGATTATTATTAGGGAAAATAGTTGATTTTAAATGGAAATATATTCTTAAATTTTCAATAGCAATAATTATTTTTATTGTTTTGCTTTACCTTTCATCAGCTTTCTTTTTCAAAAATATAGCCAATAATGAAGGGATGTTTATTTCTATCAGATACAAACTAGTTTTTCTATTTGCTCTTGCAATATATATGCCCACATTAAGTCTTTGGGTTTTATCATATGTTAGTTTACACGACCATAGAACAGCAATAGAAAACGATGTTATAAAAGGCATGCAAGATGTTTTAAATTTAATAGATAATGACTACAAAAAAAATGTTGATGACCTATTAATAGGCTTCAGAAAATTTGATAAATACTTAAGAAGTTTCAGCGGGAAAGAACCCCCTACTCACGATGAAGTATATGCAAAATTATCGGAATTAGCACCCAAAAATCCAAATGACTTCTCTTATCAGTTTAACTGGGTCGAACTTCGTCATATAAATCAAACACAAATTTTTACAACTTCTAATAATGAAAGCAACGAAAGATTAGAAAAAATATGTAAAGTTCTATCAATTATTTGTTTAGATAAGTATTGTCCCGAACGTTTAGCTCAAGCAGGAATAAAACTCAGCCAATCAGACATAATGGTCGGTAACTTATTTGAAAATCCAGTAGTCGCCTTTGGATCAGTATTTGAAAGACCAGATACCCTAATTCGCTTAAACATTGATGGTTACGAAACCTACTGGTGGTGGAACTATTATTCTGATATAAATAATCCTATTGGTTTTGTAATCTGTGATGCTGCAACAAGATACTCAACTCTTGAATACTTTAATGACCTCACAAAACGAAGATATAACTATGGTTCAACAAATCTTAAAGTAATCTTTTATCATAGTATAGACAATTTATTTTTTCCAAATAATTCAGGTAATGATGAAATAGTAGATCTTATGAATGTTTCCAATATTAATAAAACGGTTGAAACAGCTAATATCACTTATGAAAACAAGAAATATCTTTGTCTTTGTATGCCTGGTAGCCATTTAAAAGATTGTTTTGTATTCTCTATGTACCCTATATCTGAAATCGACTATCAAATAGAAAAACTTCGTTCAACAATTTACACAGTTATGATATTAGTTTTGATAACTTCAGTACTCACAGGTTTATTACTTGCTAAAAATTTCATACTTCCAGTAAATGAGTTAAACAAAGGATTAGCTGCTTTAAGAAAACGTGAAACAGACACAATAATAAAAATAGAAAATAAAGATGAACTAGGTTTATTGGGACAAGCCTTTAACCAAATGATGATTGATATTAAAGATTTGCTCTTGGCTAGCGCTGTACAACAATGTTTAATTCCTTCTGGGAAGTATAAAATAGAGGGCTATGATTGTCTCGTATATAATCAAATGGCAGCAAACCTCGGTGGAGACTATGCTGATATTATAGAATTACCTGACAAGAAAGCCTTAATCGTTATAGGAGACGTTACAGGGCACGGAATATCTGCTTCTTTGCTCACAGCGATGGTTAAAGCCTCAGTATTTAGATTTGCGAACAAACAAGATGTACCACTTAATGAAATACTTTCAAAAACAAGTCTAATGATTTACGACATTTTAAAGAAGAAAAAGCTAATGACATTCTGTGCAGTAATTCTTGATGAAAAAACAGGGGAATTATCGGTATGCAATGCTGGGCACCCTTCCCCAATTTTAAGAGAAAAAGATAAAGGGAAATATAGAACTACAAAGCTTTCTGGGTTTCCAATGGGTGCGTCAAAAAGAAGATGTAATTACACAATAGAATCAGAACATTTAAACCCTGAAGAAACTCTTATCTTATTTACAGATGGTTTTCCTGAATCAGAAAATGAAAAAGGCGAATTATATGGTTACGAGAATTTTAATAAACTAATAGGTGATACTCTAATTACTAGTGCTAATGAATTTAAAGATTACCTATTAAAAGTTTTTAAAAAGCATCACGGAGAAGCAGAATTAGCTGACGATCTCACTTTTATCATTTTGAGAAGAAAGCCTCTTCAAGACAGCTAATGTAACGTCATCATCAGGCTCCGTTCCATCTTCCCAAGCATCATATTTTTCGAAAAGTGTATTTATTATTGTCTCAGAGCTTTCATTAGTCAATTTTGATAAATTTTCCTTGAAACGAGTATAACCGTATTGCTCAGAAGTTTTCCCTGTAGCCTCTATAATTCCATCTGTATAAAAAACAACAGTTTCACCTTCTTCTATAATAAACTCATCAACAGACTTCTTTTTCATTCTTTTTAAAGCCCCAACGGGTGCCCCAACCATTTTAAGTTCAGTTATTTCTCCGTTTTTTGAAATTTTCATAGGAAAATTATGTCCAGCATCCAAAAAAGTAGCTTTACCAGTAGGCAAATTAATAATTGTGGCAAAAAGAGTAATCATTTTTTTTACTGGTGGTTTAAAAAAATAAGTAGTAATTACGGTGTTTAAATCAATAAATAAATCTATGAGATTTCTTGATTCCTTAAAACCTTGATAAAGAACAGACTTAGCTATAGCCATTACTAGAGCAGAAGCAATACCATGCCCCGACACATCACCAATTATGACACAAAGATTTTCGTCATCCAAAAGCATTGTATCAAAATAATCTCCTCCAACCCCTGAAGCCATCCTATTTGAAAAAGAAAGCTGGTATCCATTTAATTCTGGTAAAGATGTTGGGAGTAAAGATTCTTGTATATATTTAGCCAATTCTATTTCTTTCAAATCCCCAATCATATTATTAAAACTAGAAGCTAGACTACCAAATTCATCATTTTGTAGGCGTTCTATTCTGAATTCCGTATTTCTTTCTTTTATCGCAATAACGCCATCTTTCAAACGTCTTACAGGATATAGAAATGTTTCTGACAGTTTGTAACCAATAGCTAAAGCCATTATTATAAAAAGAATTATTCCATAAGTTATTAAGCGAACTATGACTTTTAATTTTCCTTCTATTTTCTCATATGGATAAAGAGCATAAAAAGAGTAACCTCGAATTTTCTCGCTTTTCATACCTAAAAGCAAATAATGTTTAGAGTTAATATCTATTTCAGTTTCTATTGGTTTCCCCATATAATATATTCTTCTAGAAATATCTTTTATAGAATTAGCTAATGATTTGTCTGGAAACCATTCTTCGTTTTTATCATTACAAACATATATAATAAAATCTTTTTCTTTTGGATTATTTTGACATTTTTTCAATCTCTTCTGTAAATGCTCACGTATAACAATGTCCGTCTTTCTTAATATAAAAAAGTATTCTTTTCCATACTTTTCTGATTGTGAAAAACACCAGTAAAGATATAACTCTAATGAACCAAAAATGTAGTCCTGAACATTGTCTGGTCTTGCCCAAAAACTTGTCAAACCACATTCTGGACCAGTCATTGCGCTTCTTAAAATAGGATCAATACTATCCATAAGATTTGTATTGAGCATAGTATCAATACAACACTTTGAAAAAGCATCTGTTACAGTAGACATATCTTCATATACAACATAATTAGTTATTTGTTTTATAACACTAGCATCAGAAGCCAATCTTCTGTTTATTTCTACAAGTTCAAGTTTCGCAAGACTTTCAGATATTTTTTTCCGTATATTTTCATCTTCATCATAATGTTGAAAGTCTTTTACTAACTTTCTGAAATCATCACGAAACACATTACCCGATGTACCTAATTCTCTATCTATATTTAACAGTACATTTCGACTATCTTTACCAAATTGGCTGCAAAGGTTTTTCCTCATATCGTTTATGTACCGATAACCCAATAAGGAAAAAGCCATAACAGGTGTAATTACAGCAATTAGAAATAAACTAATTAGTTTTGTATGTATAGAAAGATAAAATGTTTGTTGCTTTACTGCCCATATATAAAACAAAATTGCAGTTATTCCCAATATAAAAATTGATAAAATGTAACAAAAATGAAACTTATTATAATTAAGACTATTGCTTTTTAAACTAGCTACTATCCAATCTTTTTCAAAACATACCGCTCTCCAAACATAACCTCTTGAATCAATAAAAGGCTCATTAGAATTCAAAAATGCAGAATTCAAAAATATACTGTTATAATCAGCTTTACTTTCTTCTGCTTTATTCTGAACAAAATGTTTAATATTATTGGCATAATCCTTAATAAAACCATCTTCAAATTTAGATGCATAACGTTTTGATATTTGAGTAAATCTAAAATCAAAAGATGGAATATCCCAAAAAATAAGTAATATGCCTTTCTGAGGGTTATCAGGGTAATTCATCCAATAAATATAACCTTCTTTAGTATTTACTATTATTGGTGTTAATCTATTTCGGTTTTCTAAGAATGATCCTAGCTTAAACTCTTTTCCTAAAAAACTTTTAAATTGCTTTTTCATTTTTAAAGAAGCACTTAACTTCTCTTCAAATGAACTATTTATTGTATTCCAAAGCTTAGCCCCTAAGAATCTCGATTTTAAATTAATATTTCTAGGAGTTACAAGATTACCATTTTCATCAAAGCAATATAAATCTGGCTCAGACTGTAAGTAATTACAAAGATTTTTATAATAATCCCAAAATTTATTAGACTCTTTATCGCATTGTTTAAAAGTGTACCAAGCCCCTCGCCCGACTTTTAAAAGGAAAGAACCTGGAGTTATTTCACTTTCTATATCTTTTAAACTATTCTCTATTCTTGTTGAAAGTTCTGAAATATGCTTATTTTTTTCTAAAGTTATTATGTTATGACCTAGATATAAAGCAACCATTAAAGGCAATATAATAAAAAGCCCTACAGGTGCAGAATATTTTAAAAATATAGATATATACTTTTTTATAGATAACCACATAAGTTATTTTTGATAACACACACAAAAATTAAGCTCTATCTATAATAACATTAGTTAAATATATAAGTAAAATTAGACAAAAGAAATAATTACAGATAAGCTAAAATAGAAATTCGAGGCGACTGGACTCGAACCAGCGACCTCATGGTCCCGAACCATGCGCACTACCAACTGTGCTACGCCTCGTAAGTTTGCTTATAATATCAGTTTCTTGAAAAAAAAGCAATGATTGTTTTACAATCATTGCTTTTTTAATACTTTAGTTACCTATTACTAGTCACTTATTTTTCTTAGTCTGCATCATTAATAACTTTATAAGTTACCGCCAGATTACCAAGAATTTGAGCTATACTAGAAATTTCTTTAAGTGTATCTTTTCTAACAATGTTTGCTTTTGGTGGAACTAGAATAATATCACCTCTAGCAATGTTACGAACATTTCTTAGTCTCATAACTTCACCATTAGCTTTAACAACAACTGTTCTTCTATGGTCACAATGAGCATTGTAACCGCCTGCTCTGTTTATATAATATGCAGCATTTGCTTTTGGATTATACATTATCGTAGTTGGATTCATTACTGCACCTAGAACAGAAACAGTATGAGGAATAACAGGTATTGTTATTTCGTCACCATTCATTAATTCTATGTCTTCGTGCCCAGAGACAGAACCACTTACTATTTCAGCCATAGGAATTGCAATTCTGGTTTTTATTTCTACTAGTTTTCTTTTTGCCAACTTATCATTTTCAAATGCTTTTGAAAAATCTGTGTCGGAAACAGATGTAGTGTTACTTGAATCGCTAATAGTGCTAGCACTATCTTTCATTTGCTTTGTAATTCCATCTCCACGAGTTTCTGCAGAAATGTTGGTTATATCGGCATCTTTAGCCCCTGCTTTAATTAAATCAGCACGTAAATCCAGATTTGCTTCTCTAAATAATTCATTTTGAACGCCAACCGCTGTTTCCAACTGGTCAGAAGAAGAAATATTATTTATATTACGCATAAATACTGTTCCTTCTGGATAAGCACGTGAAGTTAATCCGCCAGCTCTTTTTATTAAACTACTTAATTTTTCCCCTCTATGAGTAAGAGCATAAGCACCTGGTCTCATAACTTGACCTTTTAAAACAACAACTTCTGGTTCAAATAATACATCGCCTTTTCCAATAATATTAATTTTATCAAGAGATTGTATAGAAACATTATCTGAAGAATCTTTATCTTCAAGGGCTTTAGTAATATTAGCCTTTATTATTATGCTAGTATCTCCTTCGCCTTTTCTTGCAATTTCTACTTCACCAGAAGCATCGTTTGTAACACCTCTAGCTAAAAGAACAAGATCAGCTAATTTCATACCATCTTTATATGGATAATAACCGGTTTGCTTTACTGCACCACCAATATATACATCAAGAATTTCATTATTAATTTCTTTTTCAGCAAATAGTCTTATCTCATCTAATGGCATTAAAGTAATATCATTCTTTTTATCGCCTTCTAGTGCTTTTCTCAAATTAAATGAAATAATTTCATCTTTACCAGCAGTAGTTTTTCTAATTATTTGCCCATTTTCATAATTAGCAACTTCTTTAATCACACCACCAGCATTTTTTACAAGACTGCTAATAGTTAATCCATTATTAACGGAATAGCTACCTGGCTTGTATACAGGTCCTTTGATTATTACAGCATTTTCTATAATTCCAGTTGATCGTTCAACTTTTATTTCATCTCCAGGAAGGATTTTAAAACTGTTCATTAAATTCTTGTTTGTTGGGTTTATATCAAAAGCTTTTCTTCTTTCATCGCCAGTCCATCTTGTAATAGAAATTCTACCAGAGTATGCTTCAGGAAGTATGTTACCAGCCATTTTTATAACATCAGCAAGAGGAGTTTCACCCATTATTTCATAAATAGCAGGTCTAGCAACCATACCTATAACACTTATTCTTTTTTCAGTCGTTGGAACAAATATAGTGTCGCCATTCTTTATAGGAACATCTTGTCTTCTTTCTCCGGATAGAAAATATTTATATAAATCTATATACTTTGTATTACCATTTGATTCTATGACGCGAATATTTCTCATAGAACCTTTTTCTGTTGGACCGCCCGCTTTATATAATGCAGAAAAAGCTGTAGTTAAACCAGAAACCATCATAGCACCTGGTTTTTCAACTTCACCAGCAACAAATACCATGATTGTTCTAACTTTGCTCAAAGTTACCTGACCTTTAAAATGATTGAATTTTCCAGATAACTTTCCTAAAACTATGCTTTCAAATTGTCCAACAGTTTTACCAGAAACTCCTAAAACTCCTATAATAGGTATATATACCTGACCTTCAGGATTAACCTGAACATCATAAACAGTTTCATCGCCTAATTCAGACCAAACGATAATTTTTAAACTATCACCAGGTCCTAGTTGATAGCTAGAAGGAGCTGAATCTGCAAAAAGTGTAGAATTAGCCTGTGTACCATTCCCGAAAAAATCTTTCCCAAATTGCTTTAAAACAACTTCATTTTCTATTTTTTCCTGAACTTCTCGTTCTAAGAGCTTTTCTTTATATTCTTGTTCTAAATCTTTATTTGTAACAGGATTCTTAATAATTATATTATTTGAACTAGCGTTATTTTCAATAATTTCTTTTTTTGTTTTATTATACAAAGCACGTTCTAGCTCTTTCATTCGTCTTTGTACATAAGAAATATCGTTAAGCTTGTCTTCTTTTGAAAAAGCTTCACTTTCTTTTTCTTCTTGTATTTTCTGTTCTATCTTTTGCTGCTGTTCTTGATTATCAACTTTAATATTTGATTGTGAAATACTAGCTGTGTTTGAAATGTTTTGAGCAGCGGAATCTATAGAAGTAGAAGCTAAAATAGCCAAACTAGTACATATAATTGCTAAACGTTTCATAAAACCTTCCTAATAATGATAGTAATAGCTATCATTTCCAAAATTGTGTACCTAATAATCGGCGAATTTTTGAAATACTATACCATAAATATTAAAATTAGTGAAATTCTTAATTCCTAATACTAAATCAATCTCCCAAAATAAAAGCGTCTTGTATATGCTCAATTTGTGGTTCTTCGCTATTGGGTATTACTATTCCAACAACATCAAAACGACAATAAGTATCTTCAGGAACCTTTTCTTTTGTCATATAAAGCCTAGCCATTTTTTCAATTTGCCTACGTTTTGCATAGTCAACAGTTTCAATAGGTGTACCGTGAGCAGTATTTTTCTTGGTTCTAACCTCAACAAAGACAAGATACTTCCCGTCACGCATTACCAAGTCTAGTTCGCCAAATCTTTTAAATCTATAATTTCTAGCGATGAGCTCATAGCCCTTATCTATTAAATACTTTAAAGCAATTTCCTCACCCTTTCGCCCCAGTTCTATTTTCTGCCTATCAATTGCGTCCATATTCGCCTCTATTCTTATCTAAGGAATAAACCTGAGCAAGTATTTCTGCCATAGCCCCCCAAAGTTCATCTGGTATTTCAACACCGACAGGCACTTTGGCAAGAGATTCAGCTAGAGGCTTGTTTTCTTTTAAGGGTACATCGTTTTCTTTTGCTATATCAATGATTTTCTTAGCCATCAAACCACGGCCTGAAGCTACAACTTTAGGAACCTCGCCTTTTTTGCCAAAAGCATATTTTATGGCTACCGCCACATCATCGTATTTAACCTGGTTTTTGTTCTTTTCTTCTGCCATAACTATGCCTTAAAAATACCTCGCTTGGATAATTATAACTTATAAACATTATTGATGACAATAAAAACAACAATTACCAGCTACCAACAAAAAAAGGCTTTGGTTTTTCCAAAGCCTTTTTCTATCTTACTGCACTAGGTTGCCTGGCATATTTTTTAGAATAGGCAACTCATCAAAAAAGAAAGTTACAACGAATACTTTGTTTTCTTGTAAACAGAAGTCCAAGGTTCTGGTGTAGTGCCAGTTAAAGTTAAAGAACCATCTTTTAAAGTTACAGAAATAGTCATGCTATAACCATCTACAACAGTAGTCAGTTTTCCATTGGAATAACTCCAGGTTCCGGTATCTGTATATACTGTTGCCTCTGGTTCCCAATAACTAGAATGACCATAAGTAGTTAAATCGTAATCTTTCATTGTGCAAGTTCCATCAGATTTCAAAATCATAGTTGAAACATCGCCCTTAGAATTTGTATGAACTGGCTTACCGTCTTCGTAGTTCAAATACCAAGTTCCTATCAAGTCATTCTTGGTTATGGTTGTTGGTGTAGATGGAGTTACTGGTTGTAATGAACCTCCTCCATCTGTTGGGTTTGTTGGAGTTACTGGTTGGCTTGAACCACCACCACTATCTTCAGATTCGCCATACTTTGTTTTCCTGTAAGTTGAAGTCCAAGTATCTGAAGAATCTTCATAAGTTCCAGTTATAGTTAACGCATCATTGCTCAAAGAAACAGCATTACTAACTTCTTGTCCATCTATTTTTATATATAGCCTTCCATCTGCATATCTCCAAGTGCCTTTATCTGAATATGCAGTTCCTTCTGGTTCCCAATATGCAGAATGATTCTTGTTTGTTAAATCAAATGATTTCATAGAACAAGTACCATCTGATTTCAGAATCATCGTTTCAACATCGCCTTTAGAATTGGGAACAACGGGTTTACCATCTTCAAAGTTTAAATACCAGGTTCCAACTAAAGCGTCTCTTAAGCTATCTCCTCCACCACCGCCGCCGCAGGCGGTAAGAAGAAGACTGGATACAAGAGCAGCCAACAGAAAAATATTTCTAAAGAAATAATGCGAATTGAACCTCATAAACTAACTCCTTTTTTGTTATAAGCTTTAAGCCCTAAGCTATAAGCTAAAAGACAAATCATTTTGAGAAAAAAGTTTAGAGCTTAGAAATTGAAAATTGTTTGGCTTGAAAAACCAACAATCCTCTACTCTCTTTATCCCTACTCTCTTATCTCTAGAAGCAAAATTATATATAATTTTGCTTCTAAAAATGTCTTTTCTAAAAAGACATTTTTAAGGAAAACCGAAAGGTGAAAACTGAGAATTGAAAGGGAATAAGAGGTAGGTAGTAGGTGATAAGTGATTAGTGATTAGTGGTAAGTGTTGCTAACATTATCAATATGACCGTCATTGCGAGAGAGTGTGCGAAAACTAGGTTTTTGCATTAAATTTTAACTGGATCGCCACGGTTCTTTCAGAACCTCGCGATGACGTATATATACTCTGAAACTAGTCATAATCGTCATTGCGAGCGATAGCGTGGCGTTGCTGAAAGCAAAACGAAGTCCATCTAGAAAAACAAAAACATATAATTAGGTTATTCTAATTTTATTAGTAAATTGAGTTTTCGCACAGCCTCTGCGAGCAGTCGAAGACTGTGTGGTAAACCGTAGCGATTCAGTAAAGATATTAATGTGAAGAATTTCACAAATCTTAAAAATTTTTCTAACTTTTTTGTCCATTTTTGGTTTTTCGGTTGATTACTATATGTGCACCAAAAATTCAAACGTCATTGCGAGAAAA
>CAMJNS010000039.1 GCA_946407375.1 uncultured bacterium | reverse complement strand
TATGGGCTTTAGCCCTGAAAGCTATACGGTTATGACAATTTGTAGACTATTAATTTAGATTCTCCAAAAAGCTTAAATTAATAAAGGGAAAAGTTTGCGTTTGCCCTGAACTACAATAGAATAAGAATAGTTGTAAAAAAACAATATCGTTTGTATAATAAAAATATAGAGCTATATAAGAGGAGTATATAAGTATGAAAAAAATAGCTATATTCTTACTTGTTTTGTTTTTGATTCCATTTACAGCTTTTGGTTATAACGCCAGCGGAAAAGCTTATATTAAATCTGGTTTTATTTCAGGCATAGCTAATTTAGAAGATATTAGCAATTTTGGCGGTATAGTTATAAAAAATATATATGTTGCAGATATGCAAAAAGCTGGTTTTGAACTTGCCGACGTGGTTACTGTTAGTCTAGCAAACAAAAAAGTTGAATTACCAATAGTCGCTAATTTCAAAGGTGCAGTTGCAGGTTCCATGATGCTAGTTATGCCATCTAATCCTAGAAGAAATATTTCATTAGAAGGTTCTTATTCAGATTTTGCCAAAGCCAATCAAATCGCCAAACCAATAATGGATAAAGATGGTACTATCCTTAAATGGGTTCCAGAAAAAGGAGTAAAATTCCCATTACACGTTAGTATTACTCTTTTTAAAAAGCAAGGCTACAAAGACGAATATAAAAATTTTGATTTGGTAAGAACCTATAAACGTTCAGACTATCCTCATTTATCAGATAAAGATTTTGCCAATTTCAGAGAAATAAAGACTCCAAAAATGGCTAGTGGCAGACTTTATCGTTCTTCTACTCCAATTCATACCAAGCTCTCAAGAAACTATTATTGTGATAGATTTGCAAAAGAAGCTGGGGTAAAAACATTCTTTAACCTTTGTAACACAGCTAAAGAAGCAAAAGAATGTCCTGCTTTCAATAGATCGTATTATTCTACTCAAAAAGTTTATTATTTACCTTTAAATGTTGATGTAACTTCTGATGTTTTTTCTAATGGTATGAAAGAAATTGCCAAAGCAATGTTAAACAAAAAAGCTTTCCCCTGTTTAATTCACTGTGTTGAAGGTCAAGACAGAACTGGTTTTGCCTGCGCTATGGTAGAACTTTTCATGGGAGCTTCTTATGAAGAAGTTGAAGCAGATTATGTAAAAACCTTTATGAATTACTATAAGGTAAAAGAAGGTTCCGAACAATACAAATCTATAGCTAAAAACATATATGTTAATCTTGATAGAGCTTTTAAAGAAAGAATCAAAGATTACGAAGGTTTTGATAAAAATAAAACCCAGGAATTAGCAAAAAAATATTTCAAATCCTTAGGTCTTAAAGACGAAGAATTAAATCAACTTTGGGATAATTTATCTAAATAATCAATAAAATAATAAGAACTAAAAAAAGAGATAGAAGATTATTTTAACTTCTATCTCTTTTTTTAAGCTTCTATTCCTTATACTTAATACTTAATACAATTAAACAATATTCTATGTTTTACAACAATAAAATAATTAAAAAGCTGAAATAAATACTAGTAAAATGAATTAATGCCATATATAATGTTTTAGTACAGTTTACATTAAACAGTTTTTTACAAGGAAGAAGGAGTAGAGATGCTAAAAAAGCTAACTCAATTTTATCATCCAACAACTATTGAAGAAGCCTGCAAGCTGTTAGCTAAGCCAAAAACAGCCGTTATTGCTGGCGGTACCGCAGAAGCTTTGAGAAAAGACGACAGTATTGAAGCTCTTGTTGATATTACTCATATTAAAGAGCTAAGTCACCTAGACCAAGATGCTTCTACTATTAAGATCGGTGCTACAACTACTGTCCAAGAAATTTATAAATCACAAAAGCTTAAAGGAATGAGTGGTAATTTCTTAAAACAAGTAGCTGGAACTGTTGCTGCTACTGCTTTACGTAATACTATTACTGCTGGTGGAAACCTTGCAGCTCAACTTTGGTGGTCTGATTTACCAGTTGCTTATTTAATTCTTGATGCAGAAGTCGTTTGTCGCTTAGGTAAGCCAAAACGCACTGTTTCTGTAGTTCAAATAATAAATGATACTCCAGCCAAATTTTTGAAAAAAGGCGAAATCATTTCTGAAATTCATGTTCCTTGCTTTGGTAACAATACAGGTTGTGATTTTAGAAAACAAATCAAGACCCATCATGACTACCCAACAATTACAGCAGCAACTAGAATTACACTCAAAAACGGTATGATTTCAGAAGCTAGAATAGCTTGCAATGCTGTAACTCCATTCCCATTCAGATGTCAGGAAGCAGAAAAATTCTTGGTAGGCAAAAAACCAACTGCTGAAAACATTGAAAAAGCTGCTGAAAAAGCTGCTAACTCTATCAAATATCGTGAAGACTACAGAGCTAGTAAGGAATACCGCCAAGAAGTATTCCAGGTTATGGTTCGCAGAAGTCTAGAAGCCTCTGTCGAAGCGGCTAAGAAATGAGGAGGCAGAAAATGCAGTTAAATTGTAAAGTTAATGGAAAAGCCTGTTGTTTTGAAATAGAACCCAACGAAATGCTAGCTGATGTTCTTCGCAGAGAAGGCTATAGAGGCGTTAAGGTAGGTTGTAGAGAAGGTAGCTGTGGTGCTTGTTCTGTTATGTTTAACGGAAAACCACGCAATTCTTGTATTACTCTTGCTGCTATGGCAGAAGGTGCAGACATTATGACCGTAGAAGGTCTTGGAACTCCAGACAAACCACATCTTTTACAGAGTTGCTATGTTAAACATGGTGCTGCTCAATGTGGTTTCTGTAATCCTGGTTCATTAATTTCTGCAAAATATCTTCTAGACAATAATCCAAATCCAACAGAAGATGATGTTAAAGAAGCTTTAGACGGTAACCTTTGCCGCTGCACTGGTTATATTAAACGTATTGAAGCTATCCTAGATGCTGCACAGCAAATGAAAAAATCTGCAAAAAGCACAAGAGGTAAGAAATAATGGCTAATACAACAAAGAAAACAACCGCAAAAAAAGCTGCTCCTGCTAAAACTGTAAAAGCAGTGAAAGCTACTAAAACAACAGCTAAAAAATCTTGTAAAAAACCTACAGCTGCTGAATTAAAAGCTGCTCAAGAAGCAAAAGAAGCTGCAACATTCAAGGTTCATTCAGCACCAGTAAAAAATGTAGTTGAAGATGCTCCACTTTTCTTTGAAAAGAAGCTTCCTCAAAAAGATACATTACAAGTTGGTTATCCTCTTGAAAAAGTTGATGCTATGGGTCTTGTTACCGGCACTCAGAAATATGTCGAAGACATAGATATGCCACAAAACTTACTTCACATAAAGGTTCTTGGCAGTCCTCACGCTCATGCAATCATCAAAAAGATTGACGTTGAAGAAGCAAGAAAAATGCCTGGTGTTGTAGCTGTATATACTTACAAAGACCTTCCACGTGTAATGAGAACTACTGCTGGTCAGGGTTTCCCAGAACCATCTCCATATGATACTCCAACTCTCGACCAAAAGGTTCGCTATGTTGGTGACCGTGTTGCTGTAGTTGCTGCTGAAACAGAAGCTCAAGCAGAAGAAGCTTGCCGCAACATTGCTAAACACGTTGAATTTAAAGTTCTTGACCCTGTTTTAGATACAGAAGAAGCAATGACTTCTAAGAGCATTATTCACGATGAAAAAGATGCTTATGCTCCAATACCTATATTCTATGATCCAAAACACAATCATTGTTCTCACGTAGAAACCTCCTGCGGTGAAGGCAAAAATGGTGTAGCCGACATGGAAAAAGGCTATAAAGATGCTGACGTAGTGTTAGAACGCAAATATTATCCACATTATGCTCAACACTGCCCAATGGAACCACACGTTTGTATGTCTTGGCTAGACGAAAATAACCGTCTTGTTTTCAGATCTTCAACTCAGGTTCCTTGGCATGCACGCAGAATTATGGCACAAACACTTCAGATTCCTTTGAAGAGAATACGTGTTATAAAACCTCGTGTTGGTGGTGCTTTCGGTACTAAACAGGAAGTTCTTCTCGAAGACGTTTGCGGTTTTGTAACCCTCAGAACTCGCAGACCATGTATATATAGAATGACTCGTGAAGAAGAATTCATGGAATCAAGAACCAGACACCCAATGGTTGTAAAAATCAAAATGGGTGCCAAGAAAGACGGTACAATCACTGCTCTTTCTATGAGAATTATTAGTAACACTGGTGCTTATGGTTCTCATGCTCTTACAGTTCTAAGTAACTGTGGTTCTAAGGTTCTTCCATTGTATCATGCAAATAATATAGAATTTATTGGTGATACAGTTTATACTAACCTGCCAGTAGGCGGTGCTTACCGTGGTTATGGTGCTACTCAGGCAGCTTTTGGTACTGAATCTATGATGGATGAAATGGCTGAAGCTATCGGCATGGATCCAATTAAATTCAGACAATTGAATCATATTAAGCCAGGCGAATCTTCTCCAATAATCAAGGCTCTTGGTGAAGGACGTGAAGGCGTAGAAATGATTATCACATCAGTCGGTTTGCCAGAATGTATTGAAAAAGGCAAAAAGATTATTGATTGGGATAAAAAGACCAAAGCTTATAAGAAACAAAATGCTACAAACCCAACAAAGAAACGTGGTTTGGGTATGTGCTGCTTGATGCAGGGTAGTTCTATTCCTGAAGTAGATATGGGTTCAGTTCTCATAAAGATGAATGAAGACGGCTCTTTCAATATGAATCTTGGTGCTACTGACCTCGGAACTGGTTCAGATACAGTTATGGCACAGATTGCAGCAGAAACAATCGGCTGCAAACACAGCGATATAATTGTTTACAGTTCTGATACAGATATGACCATGTTTGACGTTGGTGCTTATGCTTCATCTACTACTTATTTGACTGGTGGTGCTACTATTAATGCTGCTAAGAAAGTCAGAGACCAGATTGTTTCTGTTGCCGCTTTGATAATGGGCGAAGATGTTGCTAATGTAACAATCAAAGACTCTGTTTGCTATGGCAAGAAGACTAAAAAGAAAGTTACATTCTCAGAAGTTGCTAATACAGCTCTCTATGGCGGAGAAAACGTCAAGAAGATGTTCCAGGTCGGTGCTATAGGTAGCCATATTTCTCATGCTTCACCGCCTCCATTTGCAGCTCACTTTGCAGAAGTAGAAATAGATACCGAAACTGGTGATATAGATCTTCTTCATTATGTTGCAGGTTGTGACTGCGGTACTGCTATCAACCCACAATTAGCTCTTGGTCAGGTTCAGGGTGCAGCAATGAACGCAATCAGCTTTGCTCTTACCGAAGAATATATGTTCGATAAGAAAGGCAGAATGCAGAATCCAACATTTGCTAACTACAAAATTTGGACAGCTAGAGATATTAAGAAGTTAGATTGTTTCTTAGCTGAAAGCTATGAAGAAACAGGTCCTTACGGTGCTAAGAGCGTCAGCGAAATCAATATCAATGGTGGTCTACCAGCAATTGGTAATGCAATCTATAATGCTATAGGCGTAAGATTGACTAGACCTCCTTACACTCCAGAAAAGATTCTTGCTGCTATAAAGGCTAAAAAAGCTGAAGAAGCTAAGGCTTCAAAAGCTCCAGCTAAAAAAGCTAAAAAGTAAGAAAGCATAAAAAAAAGGGCTACATTTTTGTAGCCCTTTTTTTATGCTTAAATATTACAATAAATTCAAAGCCTTGTTTACCTCTTCTACAACATCAGAATCATTATCATCAGAAGCTTCTTTTAGTATATTTCTTACTTCATCTTTATAATCATCAAATAAAGGTAATGCTCTAATAGCTAAAATTCTAACATTTGGATTCGAATCATATATTAATTCTTCTATTTGTTCTAATCCTGGTTTCCCTTTGTTTATAAAATAATTTAATGCTTCTTCTTTCTCAGTAGGATTTCCTGCTAAAAATAGCTCAATATTTTCTTGGTCTTTTTCATTTTTAACGTTGTTATTGATAGAATCAGAAGAAGATTCTTCTTTTTCTTTCATGGCTTTTTCTATTTCTTCAGCAGTTTGAGGTTTTGGTTTTTCACTTTGTTTTTTCTTTTTATTTTTTTCTTCATTAAGCTTAGCAATCTCTTTTTCACCAAGAGGCAAAGGTCGACTATCATTTACTACACTAGCTTTTTCTTCAATATTAACAGTATCAACCTGCTCTTCCACTTCTTCATTTACTGTAGTTGTTTCTTCATCTGAAGTATCTTCTTCCTTTGCTAGCTCAGCATTTCCATTATCGTCATAAGATTTTGGAATTATATCTTGTTCATCATTTGTTTCAACAGATGGTTCTACTTTAGCTTTTTTTGTTTTGGTATTACTATCTTTATCTGCTAATTTAACAGCAACTTTCTTTATATAATCTTTGTCTTTATCTTCTTTAGGTAGTTTATCCCCATATTCCAGTTTCAACTCATTCAAGGCTTTAATAGCTGGACTATAATAAGGATCTAATTCCAGTGCTTTTTTATAAGCTTTTGCAGCATTTGCTATCCTATTATTTTTCAAATAAATATCACCAAGTATTTTACGTGGCATCGGATTACGAGGAGCTATTTCAGCAGCTTTTATAAGACTTTTGTTTGCCAAACCCTGCTGATGAGTGGCAGAATAAGCTTCTGTCAAGATACAATAATAGTTACAAAGAGTATCTATATCTAACTCATCTTTAGCAAGTTCAAGCCCTGAAGTAAGCATTTCTATAGATCTATCATATATTTTTAAATTTTTATAAATTTCACCCAATTCTAAGTAAGCATAAGCTTCCTGAGAATCTATTTCTAAAACTTTCCAATATGCATTAATAGCATCTTGATTTTTACCTTTGTAAGCACTTTTTCTTGCTGAATTTAATAGCTTTGCAACCTTAGCGTTTTGTTTTTTCTCAGTTATACTTCCAGACATAACTTTAGCTTCTATGGCATAATCACTAGAGAAAAAAGTTAAAGTTAATAAAGCTAAGACTGCTATTTTTTGGCTATTATTCATTTTTATTTTCCTTATTAATTTATTTACTAAACAAATAAAAAGCCCAGTCTTTTGACTGAGCTTTTTATTATTAGACTACAATTATATTAGTCGTCATCACCAGCAGGAATCAAAGCTGAAATTTCAGAATCTTCGAGAACATCGTCTTCGACATCCAGATCTTCAATTTCTTTTGCTTCATATTTCTTGTATACGCCTTCATCACTAGATTTAACGGTTACATTCAATGTTAATCCATCTTTTTCTAATTCAGAAGCCAAATCTTCGAACTTATTAACAACATATTTATAACCATCATCATCTGTGCTGTTAAGAAGTGTATTGATATCTTCGATTACTTTCTTTGGATGATTATCATCATTCTTCCAAGTGATGAACCAGAAGCTACCGTGACCAGTATTAGAATCTTCAGCAGCCTGAGCGTATTTATCAATTTCTTTCTTATATAATTTAGTGTATTTTTTCAATTCACTATAAGCAGGATACATATCGCTCAACCAATCCATTACTCCGAAGCCCTTAACATCTAAGAACTGATTATCCATTAAGTATTCATTGAATTCTTTATTAGTGAATTCACTGTTGAATTTATCCTTATCAAGAGCTTCCATCTTTTCTTCATATAATTCTTGCATCAAAGCAGCCATATCAAGATTTTTCTGGATAGTATCAAGAAGGAGTTGACAATCAGCACCCTTTTGAGAAATAGACATTGGGTCAAGAGAGAGAGCTAAGTTAATGTCGTTCCAATAAACCTTGATGATATTTCTTGGAGTGCATTCGCCATTAGATTTATTCCATTTCCAACCAAAAGCTTTCTTAACGTGTTTGTTCTTCAACAAAGCTTTACCACAATCTTCATCATTAGCACTATATTCATACTGTTTAAGAATTTCTTTTAATGCTGGCTGTCTATGATCTTTGAAGTAATCAAGAGATTCTCTTACGTCTTTCATAGATTTAGTTACTTGTTTAGTGAAATCTTTAACAGATTTAGTAGCTGGTTCGATCATATTTCTGAAATACATCATTTCTTTAACGCCAACGAAGAAAGCGTCTGCGCTGAAAGCTTGGCGTAAAAGATTGTCATTCCAAGAAGCCATATCAATTTCTACTAATGGAATATAGTTGAAAGGAGCCTGTTCAATTCTTAGACCTATTGCACGATAGAAATCATTGTTATTGCCAGCAACACTTTCATCTTCAATAATTCTATTAGCAGTAATCCAATACTGATATTTTTTCATTAAAACAAAGTCTGGATTGAAATAAACTTTAGGATTACCATCTTTAGCCAATTTATTAAATTTAATAGAATTAATCTTGTCTCCACCCCAACTAATATAGGTCATTGGGTTAATAGCCTTACCAAGTTTACCCCAGAATCCACGATTAGAATCTCTTGTAGCTTCTTCTTCTGTTGGTTTCCAAGCCATATAATCAGCTTTAGCTTTCCACATTTCTAACAATCTGCTAGTACCAAAATCTGGAAGAGAGAATTCAGCCTGGTTGTAATAACTAGTAAGAACACCCTGTTTTTCCATTTCGATGTAAACTCTAGCACTTACAGCTTCTTGAGATTTATCATCATAATAATTGTTATCGCCTTTATTTTGTCTTTCAAAAGCTCTAGCATTTTCTTTATAATCACCGAAATTTCTTTCAGTTAAAATGTAAGCTGCTGATTTTTCATCATTAGTCAAATTATCTCTATTATCATAGTAAGATTTGAATTTATCATCATTAGTATATAAGAACCAATATGAATTCTTATAAGCAGCTTTCCACTTTTTATTGTATTCACCAAACTGATCAGCAATTAGAGTTATAGCAGTCCAAATAAGAGTAATAACTGCTAAAACCTGACCAACAACTGGAATACAGAACATAGCAACTAAAGCACCGATTCCAAGAATAAGACTAGCAACATTCTTAACTAGAGAGTAAGATACACGACCAACTTGTCTATCTTCAGACTTAACTAATTCATAAGAATCTAAAGCTATACCAATAACACATAAACCAATACCTATAGATGTAGCAATACCCTTAGAATTATCAATAACTGCTGCACCTTTATTTAAACAAATTTGGTTTTCTTTAGAAAGATGAGAATTAAGTTTTTTAACACCAGCGATATATTTTGGATTGGTTTCCAAACCAGTTTTTCTAGCAACCCAACGCCAGTAAGAAACGAAACCTTCACCAGTGCCACAGCCTTTTTTCCAACCAACAGGTGGCTGCATATGAGAAATGAAATTACCAGTATTTTTAAGAGCCTTGCCAATACCTTTTGAATAGAACTTATCAACAGCTTTTAAACCCTTCATTAAGTTCTGTTTAGATTTAATCCATTTAGCAAATTTATCAGTGATTTTCTTCAAACCAGTAACTTTTGCAATAAATGAACCGACTAAAACGGCTTTGTTAGTAGCCCACTGAAGAGCTTCCAAATACATTGGAGCATTACCAGCCTGAGTTGTGAATTCACCAAGAGTGCTATAGAAAGTGAAAACGTCATTACAACCATCATCCATAACGGCGTAAGCACCAGAAATGGTGTTCATCCATTCACCCCAAGCTAAAGATTTTTCAATCTTTCTTGCATCTTCAGAACTTGTTTCTTTACTTCTACCACGAAGTTCATACATATATTCAAGATATTCGCCTGGTTTCATTACAGCATCTGCTGCATTTTCATCATTTGCGGCTTCATAACTTTTTTCAAAAGTGATTGCAATATCCTTTGAATCGTTATTTGCATCTAACGTTTCAAGTGCTGCATCTGGGGTAGTTACTGTAGCGTCTGAATCACCATCAGGACTTCCAGCATAAACCATGTTGACGGCAAATGGCTCAAAAGCCATTAAGAACGCCAGCAAGAAAACAATGAAATTTTTCACACTGCGTTGAAGCTTCATATAAACCTCCAAAAATATAACACTTTCAAAAAAAGTGTACCTTATAAAAATAACTTATCACTCTAAGTATAACAAATAGAAAGAAAAATCGGAATATTTTTCTTCTATTTTTTTTCTAATACTTAAGTTTTTTTTAAAAGTTTTTATTTTTTTTTATTTTTTTGTTAATTTTTTCTAAAAAAATTAGTACTAATTAAAGTTTTTAAAGTTTCAATTATGTACAACATTACTACTATACTATATATAGTAGTAATCTCATACCAATCCTATTCAATAAAAAAGCCCTTAGACTTAAGTCTAAGGGCTTTTTTATTACTTAGCTGGTTTTACAACAAAGCTTATCATTCTCTTTGGAACAAAGATGAATTTAACAACCTGCATTCCATCAAGGTATTTCTTAACCTTTTCGCTTGCTTCAGCAGCTTTGCGGGCAGTTGCTTCATCAACATTAGCTGGAAGTTCGATTTGGTCACGAAGTTTGCCGTTTACCTGAACTGGCAATGTGATATTGCTTTCTTCTAATGCCTTTTCATCATAAGTTGGCCAAGACTGCTGATGAACAGAGCCTTTGTGACCTGTGACTTCCCAAAGTTCTTCAGCTATGAATGGAGTTATTGGAGCAAGCAAGAGAAGCATCTTTTCAACAACTTCTTTCCATAGAGTTGTCTTTGCAAGATTTGTCTTCTTGGTTGCGTCTACCATAGCATTGGTAAGTTCCATCAAACGAGCTATAGCAGTATTGAAACTGAAGTTTTCAATGTCGGTGGTTACCTGCTTGATTGTGTAGTTGAGAATCTTCTTAAGGTTCTGAGCTTCTTTACCTTCAGCTTTTTCGTCGCCGCCCTGGAATTCGCAAATAAGATCGTAAACACGTTTTACAAAACGATACATACCCTTAATGCCTTCGTCAGACCATGAAACTTCGAGTTCAAAGGTTCCTAAGAACAATATGAAAGCTCTAAGTGTGTCAGCGCCGTATTTTTCAACCATTTCATCTGGAGTGATGACGTTGTTCTTAGACTTGCTCATCTTGACTCCGCCAGCAGCAAGCATCATACCTTGATTTCGTAACTGTTGGAATGGTTCAACGAATGGAATCAAGCCGGCATCATACATTACTTTTGTCCAGAAACGGGCATATAGTAAGTGCATAACCGCGTGTTCAGCACCACCAACATAGAGGTCAACTGGTGCCCAGTATTTTACTTTTTCTTTATCGAATGCAAATTCTTTATATTTTGGACTTACGAAACGTAAGAAATACCAGGAAGAACAAGCAAAACCGTCCATTGTATCGGTTTCTCGTTTTGCTGGTTTGCCGCATTTTGGGCAGGTTGTGTTAACCCAATCTGTAATAGCGGCTAATGGTGATTTTCCATCAGTGCCAGGCTTAAATTCGCTGATATTTGGAAGCAGAACTGGCAACTGATCTTCTGGAACAGGAACAGTTCCGCAGCAATCGCAGTGAACTATAGGAATTGGAGCTCCCCAGTATCTCTGACGGCTTATCAACCAGTCCCTAAATTTATAATTGATTCTGCCACAGCCCTTTTTGTTTTCTTCAAGCCATTCAATCATCTTTTCAATAGCTTGTTCGCTTCTCAAACCATTGAATTGAGCTGAATTAATAAGAGTGCCGTATTCTGTATAAGCTTCTTTAAGTTCGCCCTGCGGCTTGCCTTCCGGAGTTATTACTTCAATTACATTGATATTGTGCTTCTTGGCAAAAGCGAAGTCTCTTTCATCATGGGCAGGAACAGCCATAACAGCGCCTGTGCCGTAGCCAGCAAGAACGTAGTCGCCAATGTATATCGGAATCATTTCGCCGTTGAATGGGTTGATTGCATAAGAGCCCAGTGGAACACCGGTCTTTTCTTTTTCAGTAGAAAGTCTGTCTATTTCTGATTTTTTGCGAGATTCTGCAATGTAAGCTTCAACAGAGGCTTTGTTGTCTGGGTGAGTGAGCTTTTCAACCAGCTTGTGTTCTGGAGCAAGAGTCATGAAGGTAACGCCGAAAATAGTGTCTACACGAGTAGTGAAAATTGGCAAATCAAATTCTTCGCCAGTAGTTGGGCTTTTGGCTCTGAAGTTAACTTCAGCACCTTTGCTCTTGCCTATCCAGTTTTCCTGCATCTTCTTAATGCGGTCTGGCCAGTTGATAAGCTTAAGGTCATCAATAAGTCTGTCTGCATAGTCTGTAATCTTGAAGAACCACTGATTGAGGTCTTTCTTTTCTACAAGACCTTCGCAGCGCCAACATCTGCCCTGTTCAACCTGTTCGTTGGCAAGGATTGTTCTGCAGTTTGGGCACCACCACTGAGCACCAGCGGCTTTATAAGCTAGTCCACGTTTGTAAAGGAGTAGGAAAAACCATTGTGTCCATCTGTAATAATCTGGGTCTGTAGAGTTGATTTCTCTTTCCCAATCATAGCTGCATTCAACCAAAGAAAGCTGTCTGCGGTAGTTAGAAGCGTTCTTTTCGGTAGTAACTGCTGGGTGAACTCCCTGCTTTATAGCAAAGTTTTCTGCAGGAAGACCGAAAGCGTCCCAACCCATTGGGTGAAGAACATTATAGCCCTGCATTCTTTTCAAACGAGAAACTACATCTGTTGGAACATAGTTGCGTAAGTGACCTACTGAAAGGCCGTTTCCTGATGGATATGGGAAGAAGTCTAAACAATAGAATTTTTTCTTGTTTGGATCTTCATTAGTTTTGTAAAGCTTCATTTCACGCCATTTAGGCTGCCATTTTTCTTCAAGTTTCTTGAAGTTGTATTCGCATTTTTCACACATGCTTTTCTACTCCATATTTTAGAGATAAGAGGTTAGAGGCAAGAGATAAGAGGATTGTTTAGCAATCAATAATCTCTAACAAAGCTTGCGTAAGCAAGCTTTGTTATTGTAGTTTTGTAAAGAATCAAAGTCAAGTCTAAGAAAAAAATATAATATTTTTATTTTTTTTCGTCTAACCATTGACGAATTCAATAGGTGTGGTATTATCCCAAATAACAATACATAATACTAGGAGTCTATATGATTCTAGATTCAGTGCATTTCAGAATGTCTAATAACTTTCTCGGACTTCATGATGAAGTTTCTAGATATGAAGATTCAAAAGCAGTAATTATTCCTGTTCCTTACGATAGCACAACATCTTATCGTGCAGGAACACGTGAAGGTCCAGCAGCTTTGATTGCTGCTTCCAGACAAGTAGAACCTTTTGATCTTGACCTCAAATGTGAACCTTTAACAAAAGGTATCCACACTCTTCCAGAACTTGAAATTGACGTTAATAGTCCTGAAGAAACAATAAAAAATCTTGAAATGGCAACAACCAAAGTTCTTAATGATGGAAAATTCCCAGTTATGATTGGTGGGGAACATAGTTTAACACCTGGTTGTGTCAGAGCTTGCAGTAAAAAATACAAAAATCTTTCTGTTCTTCAAATAGATGCACATTCTGATCTTCGCGATATATATGAAAAATCACATAATAGTCACGCCTGTGCTATGAGACGTTGTTGGGATTATGCCAAATTAACTCAAATTGGTATTAGAAATACCGGAATAGACGAATGGGAATTTATTCAAAAAGTTGGTCATGATGGCATAATTTGGGCCGAAGAATTATTAGATCCAGAAAAGAAATGGATAGATAAGGCCATGAATAGATTAACAGAAAATGTTTATATTACTGTTGACCTAGATGGTTTTGATAGTTCACTTATGCCTTCAACAGGAACTCCAGAACCAGGTGGAATGACTTGGTATCAAGCAATGGACATTCTTCTTAAAGTTGTTGAAGAAAGAAATGTTGTTGGTTTTGATGTTGTAGAACTTGCTCCAATTCCGGGTTTTATTGCTCCAGACTTTTTAGCAGCAAAACTTGTATATAAAATACTTAGTAGAGTATTTAACAAAAATGGTTGGATAAAATGACCCAAACTCTGTGTCTATCCTTGATAGGTGCTGTCATAGGCACCTTTCTTGGGAGGTATATTGGCTGGGCCATAAGAGCCTGGCCAGGTTTTGAAAAATTTCATTGCGATTATTTGAAATGTCCTTCTTGCCAAAAAGGATTGGAATTTGGCTGTTGTAATGCTGGGAAAAACCAAGAAAGAATTTACATTGCTATTTCTGCAATAGTAGCTGGTTTGAGCGTTTTTTATTTTGGTTTTTCTGTAAAAGCCTTTGTTTCTTGGTTATTCGTTATAGCCTGCCTAGTTGTTACCATTGTAGACATAAGAACTTTCATTATTCCAGATAGACTTTCTAAAGGTGGCATTGTTTTAGGATTAGTATATGCCGTTATAGCTTGGGCTGTCTTGGAATGGGGCGGTTTTAAACTAAGTTATTATGTTTCACTAACAGATTCTTTAATAGGTTTTACTGTTGGTGGAGGTTTTCTGATGTTTTTAGGGAAAGTATCAGAAATTGTCTTTAAAAAGCCAGACGGAATGGGCGGCGGCGACGTAAAACTTCTAGCAGCTATGGGAGCCTGGGCTGGTTGGAAACCTGTTATAATTACCGTTTTAATAGCTAGTTTTGTAGGCGCTTCATTTGGATTAGCAGGAATTATAACAGACTGCACTCGAAAGCATAAAGCTTATAAACCCTTGACTCATCACATTCCATTCGGTCCCTATCTTTGCCTAGGTTTTTTAATTACTTTTTATTTAGGAATAGAACCCTTTATGAACTTTTTTTATTCATACCAATATTGGGTAACCAATAGGTAAATAATAAGAAAAAAGTTTTTATCATAGTTAGTGATTACAAAGCTAACACCTCTTTTAGAGATGAGAGGATTGGCTTCATTAGGTTAAACAGTCTTCGGACTTAATTTTCTACTGCTTGCAAAGTTCTCAAAAATCCCTAAGTCTACTTCGTAGACATCCCCCTTTAATAGAGGCTGTCTGAAAACTAAGCATTTTTTAGAAATTCAATGTATGGAGTAATGTCCTTGCCCCCTTTCATAAAGGGGGATTAAGGGGAATTTTAAAATAATTAGAATAAACTAATTATGGAGTCAAAACCTAGTTTTTAGACAGCCTCTTAATAAAGGGGGTAAACAGCCCTCCTCCCTATGCCCTTTACCCTAACACAAGGTTGAGCAAGCAACAGTCCGCTTTTAAAAGAATTGAGAGATTAGAGAAGTCTTCACTTTGTCATAAAAAGTATAGCGTATGGGCTTTAGCCTCGTAATTACCGACTACTATAAAAACAATTTATTCTTTATCAATATCAATAACTATTTTACCCTCTTTAACTTCTTTTACAGTAAATTTTTCACCCTCAGATATATTGTAATCCTCATATAAAGCATAAACATCACCGTCAATAATAGCCACTTTTTTATCTTCGATTAATTTAATTGTTCCTTGATGTCCAGGAAGATTATATACTCCTGCTTTATAAACATCTTTAGCTAACCATTTATCAATGATATATATTTTTAATTTTTTCCAAACTGAAACATATATAATAAAAAAGATAAAGAAAAAGACAAGTGTGATTGTTATGTTTATCAGTGGTTCATAGTTCAGGTTAATGTATAAAGCAATACTGAATAAAACAATCGCAACTACAGTAGGTAAATCGGTGAGAAAGAATATGTCTAAAAGTATTAAAATTATTCCAATAAAAATCAAACACATCCCAATAGACATAGTTCTATTACCACCTTTGCTTATTTATAAAACTTATTAGCTATAATTATTTTTGATTTTGATTATGGTTATGACCATAGCTTTCAAGAATAGTCTGAACATTAGCTGGAAGAAATACTTTGCTTGAAGGACTTTCAGAAATGCTTTTGTAGCCTTCGAGAATTTTATCAAGCATCAGTAATTTGCTGACTTGTTCTGCACCTAATGTTGCAGATAGTTTATTTATATATTCAGCTTCTGCTTCTGCTTTAACTTTTATTGCATAAGCTTCAGCTTCAGCCGTTTTCTTTCTTGCTTCTGCGATGCCTTCAGCTTCTAATACGGCTGCACGTCGTTTACGTTCGGCTGCCATTTCCATTCTCATAGCATCTGCTGTATCATCGGAAGTTCTTAATTCCTGAATTTCAACTCGGCTGATAGCAACTCCCCATTTAACAGATATATCTAGTAAGCTTGCAGCAACTCTTTCTGAAAGTTCACGTCTGGAACTTAAGACCTGGTCTAAAGACAATTTGCCTATTTCTGCTCTAAGAGCATTTAAACAAGAGTCTGTCAAAGAGCGTGGAAGCATATCTACTTCAAATAAAGCTTTAGCTACATCAGTTATTCTCCAATAAATAGAAGCGTCTATAGTTACAGGGACATTATCTTTGGTATGACATTCTTTGGGTGAAGTATCAGATATCTGTTCGGTAAGTTCAATATAACAACCTTGTTTATTGGCTACATTGCCCCAGTTGACATAATACACATCTTCTAATAAAGGAATTCTTGCGTGTAATCCTTAGGGTAAAACTCTTGAAAATTTACCAAATCGAGTTAGAGCAACAACATGACTTTGTGGAACCTGAAAAAAAACTTGCATAATCAGCCCTCACTTTTCAAAACATTAACTTGATGGTATCAGATTTTATTAGAATGTACAATACCCTTTAAACCTTCTCATAGGTCAGACACAAACTTTTTTCGTTATCAATCAAAGTTTGAGTGATAATAATCATTGTTTTTGTAGCACCTTCCACTGATTGCTTTACAGCAATCAGCCCCCTCCGTCACATACGTGACACCTCCCCCAATTTTGAAAAATTGGGGGAGAATCGTGATGGGGGATTCTATACCTAGGGCAACTTCGTTGCCCTAGGTTATTAAAGTAATGTCCTTTCAGGACATTTAATAAAAAGTGACCGAAAGTGGTCTTTCTCTAAGCTCTGTGCTCTTATTTCAGGGTTCTAGCTCAAGCTCTTCTGGCACTTTAATCTTGGGATGAGTTTTGAAAGGTTTCAGTTTTATAGGCTTGTATTCGCGGGTATCATAGTTAGCAGTATTTTTCTTTGGAGAAGGAGAAGAAGTAGAACTACTACTATTATTACTAGAAGAATTGCTTGTAACAACATTATTTGTGGTATTGCTAGAATTTGAACTTGTTGTTGGACTCTTTGACGAATTATCTGAAGTAGAAGGTGTGGTTGTTGATTTAGCCGAGGGAGCATCTGGACTACCATGAACTTTACAAGCTATATAGCCATCTTTTGACAAATCACCTACAGAATAAAATTCACATTCAGGATTTTCTTTAGCTTTTTTATAACCAGGCATTTCAAGAGGGTGATAATTCTTTTTTTCTATAAAATCAAGTAATTTCTTTTCATCAAGAGTAGTCATTTTCCCATTTTCTTTATAAACACTTGTATTAAAATAATTATTAACCATTCTTTTCAAACAATTTTGTCCATAAAAACATGTATTTTTAACCAGTTTATCTTTTGCTGTTACAAATTCTATATATTTATCAGAACCTAGTTCCTTAGACAATACTATAGAAGCTACTGACCTAACAATATAAGCTATATCAAACTTGGTTTTAAGAAAAACAATGCTTTCATCTTCCCCTAAATCTATCTCTATAGAATCAATAAATCTCTTAGCTTTTGAATGAGAGTATAATGCGATACTAATCATTGCAAAATCAGCAAAAATGCTATTTTTTAGTTTTTCTCTATAAGTATCTATATCTTTTTGAAGTTTACTGCTATAAAGAGTTCTAGCACCTTCAACAGAGGTGAGTAATTGGTCAGACAACTCAGAATCAGTACATTTTATTTCGACTTTTATGAAGTCTTCTTCAAAAAAGACCATAAGATACTTAATATTGTCTAAAATCATAAAAACTGGATTATTCTTTTTAGCTTCTTCAGGAACATTAGTAAACATTCTTCTCATGCTACGCATTCCAGTAATATTAGCTATTAGATCACCTGCAACTTCAGGTAAAGATTTACCATCAATATAGACAAATGCTTTACCTTGTTCTATTAAAGCAATAATTTCTTTTGGAGTTTGAATAAAGAAATTATTATCAACTGCTTTTAAACCTAAATTGCTGAATGAAAATATTTTATTCGTGACATTGTTTCCAGAAACAGCACAAAAATACTCTTCATTTTTCTTAAAATAGATTATTCGTTTTACATCTCTATCAAAATCCAATGAAAATTTATCTTTACAGTAGGTTTTTAGCGTAGAAAGAAGTCTGGTATATTCGTTTCCAATTACAAGATTTTTATTTGCCCATTCATAATCAAAACTATATAAAAAATTGGTATCTTTAGGTAAATCATTTGTAGATTCAGCAAAACAACTAGAAAAACAAAATACAAATATTGATATTAAAAATATTATTCTCTTCATTTTTTTCACCTTCTATTCTGCTGATAAATGATTGTGAAAAGAGTTGAAATTATATAATTCCAACTGAAATCAGTAGAAACAACAATTGAATTATCTATTTGTTTAAAATCTAAAATATTTATTAAATCTGAAGTTCTGCTGTAAAAAAAAGAATTAAAAATATTTTCAAAAATACTTGGAGCAATGTTTTCTTTTATATCAGCTAATTCTTTTTTTATTTTATCAAGGTTATCATTAAGATTTTGTTTATATTTTTCAACCTGTTCTTTTGAGAGATTTTCTATTTTGCTCAAAACTTCTTTTGGAGAAGCAGTATCATTAAAATTCACATCAAGAAAGACTTTATCATCTTTTATATAACATAACAATGAAGTAGCTTTTTCTAACTCTATATCAGAAATTTTAAAAAGCATTTTAAGTATTGGGAAAATATCTTTTCCACCATATAAATAATTATTGGTTATTTGACTTATTTTATTGATTGAAGCAGGAGCATTTGAGAATTTAATAGATTTATTATTAAGAATAAAATCATTGCTTAAAATGATGTTATTTTTATCATAGAAAAGAATATTCAAAAAGCCTTGAATATTAAATAAAGAGTATTTATTTCCGCCAATTTCAACATTTTCAATTTTATGATAGCGCCATTTTTCTGATTCTATCAAATTTTTAACCAAATTTTGGATTTTTTCAGAATCGAAAGTGCCGTTAACAACAACTATATAGTCGTTACTTCTTCCCCCTGGAAACAAATAAAAACTGATGTTTCTTATATCTTTTTCTATATCTAAGGCATATCTATCTTTTAAATGGGAAATTACTTCCTTGTATGCGTCTGAATCTGATGTTTCTTCTGCCGTCAAGCCAAGTAATTCTTTGACCTTACCTGTTTCTAAATTTAGAAAACAGGGTGAACCTTCTATGAAGCAATCTGCAAAAACAAAGTTTGCAATAAAAATAAAACCAAACAATAACCAGTATTTTTTCATAAAAACTCCTGTAGTTTAAACAGTCTAATTTTAATAATATTATAAGTTAAAAGCATTTACCAATCAGAGCCTAGCGTTTCATTACTATTTACCCTCTTTATTAAAGAGGGGTGGCAGCCGAAAGCTGCCGGGGAGATTTTTTATTAAAGAATTGTTGTTATTGTTTTTGGTAGTTGTTGTTTTTATTGTTATGATAATGTTTGCAATGAATTGAATTTTGCAGATAACCGATTCTCTCTAACTTCCGAATTGCCAATAACTACAACAAAAAACCACTACAATAACTACACCAAGCTTTGCTTGGCAAAGTTCTTCTCGAAAATCCCCTTGATTGCTAACGCAATCTTTCCCCTTTGAAAAAGGGGATTATTAAAGACAATCCTCTTATATTGTTTTTTATCTCATCTCCTATTCTTCTTTTGAAATTAGCACAACTCTGAATCCTAGCCCAAATCCTTTTCTTTGATAGGCAGTGAAATCAGGATGAGGACTATTTTCAGGAATAAATGCTCGGAATCCTGAACGGCAATTCATTGCTATTTCAGCAAATGAACCACCTCTAATTACACGACCTTGAAGTTTTGGGTCTGAGGATTTTTTACCAACAGGGTCTGTAACCGCTTTATCTGTGTATTCATAATACCAGTCACCGCAAAATTCACCAGCATTTCCATGCATATCATAAATACCCCAGGCATTTGGCTTTTTAAGCCCGACAGGGTGGGTTTTCCTTTTAGAATTTTGCTTGTACCAAGCTACTTCATCTAAGTTGTCACTTTTTAAATTAAAAAGATTTTTATATAAATCAGCCGTATTATCCATTTGTCGTTCGCCAATAATACCTATTAACTTATCAGAAGTACCTGCTTTGGCCAGAGCTTTATCAAGTTTTTTATCTATTTCAACATTCTTTGTTATAGCTTTATCTACCAATATTTCTTTGCCAGAATTAAGCGAAGAAGTTGTTCCAGCACGGCAGGCATATTCCCATTGAGCCTCAGTCGGCAAAGCATATTTATAACCTTTTTCTGGAATAGTATAAGCAAATTTAGTATTTAAAACCTCGCAAAACTTTTCTGCGTCTTCCCAAGTTACCATATCTACTGGAGCAGAAGCACATTTGTTCTTAGAAGGATTAATTTTCATTACTTTTTCATACTGTTCTTGAGTAACTTCATATTTTCCGATATAAAAAGGCTTAGAAATAGTTACTTTATGTAATAGTTCTTCGTCTTTTTCCATAGCTATTACTCTCAATTCATCTTTGGAACTTCCCATCATAAAGCTGCCTGCAGGGCATTTTACCATTTCAATAATCAACGAATTATTCAAGACGAATTCAACTTCTTCTGATTCTGGTCCTTCAAGCTTTTTGTCATTATTGCTCAAAACATATTCCGCAACACTGACCTTTCCTGTAATAGGTTCATTTGGCTCAAAATCTTTTGGCTTAAGCTCTTCAAAGTCAAAATAGACCTTTTGTTCTTTAATTTTATCCATCTCGAAATATCTTTCTATTTTTTCGCCTTTATCCACATTAATTTTAACAATATAGCCATCAATACACTTGCCTAACAATGCAGCTTCACTCTTTTTGGGAAGTTGCAATCGAACTTTTTCTACTTGCTCTTTTTTCCCATTTACTATTTCTTCTACCATTTCAAAATCAAATGGTTTTTCTTCTAGTTCTGGAGCTAACATTGTCCAGATTGTATAGCCTGATTTTTTTACTTCTTTTTCCTCAAGTGTATAACTACCCCATTGCCCCGTTGGTTTTACTTCTAATGTGCTTGAATCTGTTGAACCTCCATCAATTTCAAGTATATAAAAATCTTTTTGGAAATAAATATCAGCAATTCTATTGAATTTTTTATCTGCTAATTTTTGGGCTTCTTTGGGGTCCATAGTCTTCTCTAATTCTTTTTTATATTTTTTAAAATTTTGAGTATCCTCATTCGAAAGTTTATTTACTTTTTTCATTTCTGTTGATGTTTGAGGAAAGTAAAACCATCCCTTTTTAATTTTCGTAGCTTTATCTGGTCCAACAGGTTTAAATTCTCTATCAGGAATTATATCTTTTAAACCATCATCAAAAAGAATCTGCATTGCAATTTCTTTTGGTTTGCCATCTTTTTTCTTGTAGTTTCCTTTAGCATAATTATGTATTTCTCTTAATCTTATAGTATAGTCTTCGTTCAGTAGTTCAATATGCTGACCATTAGTTATAGAATCATTACCATTTGATAAAATTAAATCCGCAGTATCATAATAAAGACGCTTTTTTTCATCTCCATATCCCAAGTAATACTCCGCCATTTCACCAACAAATCTTCTAGCTTTTTGATTAGTTAAATTGTTTTTGTTATTAATAATTCTATTATAAATTTTATCTGAATTTTCTATTGCAAAAAAATAATGCAATTGCGTCATATCAGAATCAGACAGAAATTTTTCTTCGTTTCTTTTGTTTCTAAAAAGGTATTTGAACATTGATGTAAATTTGCCATCGCAGGCGAAATAACCCTCTAATAATTCTCCCCAATTATTTACCTCAACGGTCTGATTTTTATTCGTATAAACATAATAGATAAAAGGAAACATAGCATAACCTACATCTGCTAAACTTTGACCACTTAAAGAATAACTTTTTCCATCTATTGTCCCAGAAGTGCTGTCAAGCGGATATGCAAAATATTCATAATTTCTGCCAGCACCATAAACTTCATCTTCTAAAAATTTTGTTGAAGTCATTATCTTTTTTTCAATAAACCATTTAAAGGCCTCTTCTTGAAAAAATTGAGCTGTCGCCTCATCCCACTTTTTATCCCCCAAAGTCTTGTAACAAGCTCGCTGGACAACATGAAAAAACTCGTGTAAAAAAGTTATGGTAAGATTGTCATATCTCTCTTGTGAACCATTTATATCTATACTTAAACGTATATAAGGGTTAAGAGTTTCAGGATCAGGCACTGGTCCAGTAGCCCCTGAAGATGATAAGGTATGATCAAATTTTATTTTTACTTTACCTGTCGGTTTCTTTAACCCTTTGGGGAATATGTTGTAGCAATAATAGTCAAAAGCCTTTTGAATAGATTTTATAATATCTTCTTTAATTTTGAGATATTCTGGATAGTATTCTGTTACTTTTCTTGCAATATTCAAATATTCCGTGTTGTTCTGCAATTCGTCAAGACAGTAATCTTCAGCAATTTGATTCAAATTATTCCTATTATATGCAGGTGTTCCATAAGTCTTGGAAAGAGCTTCTTCTGCCTTTTTTTTAATTTCATAACTATTTTTTGTTTTATAATATATATTAAACAAATCAATGACCAATGGTTTTATTTCTTTTATATTTTTAAATTCTATTGGAGGATGTTCTATTAAATCATCATAAATAATCCATATTTTTAAGTCTATTTGTTTTGGATTTGTAATAATCCATTTGTCTCTAGGCCAATAAGTCATATTTTTTACATTATCTTCAGCATTTTTTGAATTCTTGATACCGATTTCCCCTGCACTGTTTATTGTCAGAGTAAAAGTATCAACTACAGCAAGAACGATTGATGAATTTTGGCGACTTTCAACCCAAATTTTGTTTCCATTTCTCTGAATATCATATTCTAACCAGTTACCCTTGTCGTCAACTCTATAACAGGCAACATTTTCGTAGAATTTTGGCAAAACCCCTATTTTTTCTAAGTCAAATTCCATTTTGAATGAACCTGGCAAAATTTCATTGTCTTTTAATCCTGCGTGAAGCTCCCAAGCATCTACAACACAGCCCGTTTCTAGTTTTTCTGTATTAAGCTTGTTACCATAATCATCAACCTGTTTTTCAGAAACCGCTTTCATTGTAAACTCTCTATCTTTGTCGAGAGCGTTTTCTTCAGCCGAGATAGTTATACCTTCTATAGGAGTTATTTTAAATGCCTTGCTTTTTCCTTTTGGAAGAATGATAAAGGAACTTCGAGATTCATCATTTTCTGTTTGTTCAGACTGAATAGAAGTATTTATCTTTTTTTCAGCATCGGTATTTATATCTATTTTAGGTTCTTGTTTTGGTTGAGTTTGAATAACATTCTGATTAATAGTGGTTTTAGGTTCTTCCTTTATTGTTATTACTGGTTTGCTTATTTCTTTGCTTTCTATTTTTGCAGGTTCTGTGTCAGGTTCTAATTCTAACTCTTCAGGAACAATGATATTTGGATGGGTTTTAAAAGGCTTGAGCTCTATAGGCTCATATTCTCTAGTGTCATAATTAGCCCTGTTCTGGGCGAACAATAAAGATATGCAAAACACAAAACCAAATAACAACCAGTATTTTTTCATAACTTCTCCTAGCAAATACCCTCATTAGTAATTTTACTATATAAGAGAAAATAGTAGCAATTATTATTTTTAGAGTGAGAAGAGAGGCAAGAGATAAAAAAAGAGATTAGACGAAACTATTTTCTGTCAGAACGAACGTAAAATGTGCTTCTACCAGAACCTTTCCTAATGATAAAACCTTCATCAGTTAGTTTCTTTAATGCTGCTAGCGCAGATGATCTTCCTATGCTTGGACAGTGAGTAATAACCTCTGCGCCAGTGAACTTGCCAATTTTTTCTTCGGCATATTTTTTTACAATATCATAAGCGGTGCTGCTATTCTTGCTTTCTGTCATTA
>CAMJNS010000038.1 GCA_946407375.1 uncultured bacterium | reverse complement strand
CCTAACAGTTGCGATGCTATTAGAGCTATAGCAAATTTTGACAAAAAAGAAAGTATCGAATTCCTTCAAGAAAGATTAAAGAATATACGTTCTCCACATAGAGATTTAATGGTTGAATGTTTGGGTAATTACAAGAAGAAAGAACTAGTTTCAACTATTAAAGAATATTTGGCAGACAATGATAGGCAGGTTCGTTTCCAAGCTGTTAATGCTCTTTTTAACATTGGTGGAAAAGAAGCTGCTTTGGCAATGTGTGATTATATTTCCGATCCTGATGAATGGATTTCTATGTCTATATTGCGTTTACTTTGTAGAATGAGAGAATTGGACACTATCCCAATTCTTATAGAAAAATATCATTCTGACGAAGATTTACGCCGTAAGGCTTTAATGATTTCTTTCTTATCAAGATTTCAGAGTATAACTTTATTAGGTGCTTTTGATGATGCTCTTCAGGCTAGAGATGCTCGTTTAAGAGCAAATGCTATTGAAGCTATAGGTGAACTGAAATTAACAGAAGAAGAACTTCTCCAAAGAATAAACCCATTTATAAATGACCCGAACAATAGAATTAGAGCAAATGCAATTCTTGCTTTAGCTAAAATTACACCAGAAAAAGTTAAAGCTCAAATTATTGAAATGTGTAATTCAGATGACGTTCAGCTAAGAAGAAGTGCTGCTTTTATTCTTTGTATGATTCCACCGAATGATTTCTTTAAGGAAGCTGAAAAACTAATCGTTGACGAAAATGAAACTGTAAGAAAACGTATGATACAGTCTTTGAAAAATTTCCCACACGAATTTATCAGCTCCAATATAAATAAAGTTCTTTCAGATGAAAACAAGTGGATAAGAAAATATGCCGTAGATATGGTTGCTGCTATTCCAGCCTTTGAATCTTCTCCAATTATTAATATTCTTAAAACGGAACAGGCAGCTCCTAACATTGAATCTTGTTTAAAGTTTTTAGTTTCTCATCCTGATGAGACTGCTATAAATTCATTAAGAATTCATTTTAAAGACAAGAGAAAACCAGTAGTTAAATCACTATTAAAAGCCCTTGTTTCAATTGGTGGAATTGATGAAGTAAAAAAGGTTGCTCCAAGACTTGAACAGCATGATCCATTTGTTGTTCAGACTATTACAGCAACAATGCTCGAAGCTGGTGATGTAGAAACTTTAGATGAATTCATGAATAGATTTGAGAAAATTAAAAAGCAGTATCATATCGAATTATTAGTTCCTGCATTAGAGGCTATTGTAGATATGATAGTAAAGGGTGAAAAAATGCCACCTAAGCTTTTGAAGGCTTTCTCTAATGAACCAGTTGTTCAGCCAACCTTTGTTGCTCCTCAACCATCTGTTCAAGCAGCTCCATTTGTTGCTCCTCCTAAACCACAATTTGTTCCACCACAACAGCCTCCGATACAGCCAGCTCAACCAGCTCAACCAGCTCAACCAGTTCAAGCTGTTCCTGTTGTTCCACCACCACAACCAACGATGGTTCCAACTCCAGCTCAATCATCTGAAGAAGATTCTCAATTGGGTATTGATTTCTCTAATCTTCTTGGAGAAGAACCTATTGGTCAAGATCTTCCTATGTTACAGGAACAAGCAGAGCAGCCTGTTCAACCAGATTTATCTGTAGATCCAAATCAATTGTTCCCACAATTAGATTTGTCTGTTGGCGATGCACCGCAAGAAGCTCAGAATGTTCCGAATTTGAATGCTGGTCTGAATACTACTGAACAACAAGCAGGTGTTAATTTGGATATTTCAGGTTTTGTTTCTAGTGCTAACTCAGAAATGGCATCTGAATCTGAAATGCCTCTGCCTTTATTCCAAGATTTAAGTGAATTAGATGTTCCTAATGCTCCAGAAGTAACTATAAAGAAAAAACCAGCAGTTCCTCATTATAAAGCTGGTTTAAAAGCTTATAATCTTGGTAAATACCAAAAAGCTATAGAAGAATTCAATAAATCTATTGCTGCCAATGAAAGTTGTCCTGCTAACATTGATTTGTATCTTGGAATTATGCTTTGTGAAGAAAATGAATATGAAGAAGCTAAAAAGCATCTTGTTGCCTTCTTAAAACATACTCCAGATAATGCTAAGGCAAATTATTTGTTAGGAAAATGTTATAAGAGGACAAAAGATTGGCAGAGTGTTATAGATACTTACCAATTATTTGTTCAGGGTGAATTAGAAGCATCACCAAAGATGAAGAAACGAATACATCAAGATATGGGCACTGCCTGTGCTATCTTAGGAAAAAGTGAAATGGCAGTTAGATTGCTCAACAATCTATTTAAGCTAGAAAGTGAAAATGCTGAAATAGGTTATTATTTAGCAATGGCTTATTATAAGATGAAAAAGACAAGCGAAGCTTCTGTTATAATTGAAAAGGCTGCAAAAGTGGCTCCAAAAGGAAAACCAATAGAAAAACAGATTTCTAGCTTGGCTCAAATAATTCGTAGTGGATTACCTTTGACTTAATTAAATAAAGTAAAAAACAGGCAACTATATAAGTTGCCTGTTTTTTTTGTATAAAATAACCACGCGACTATCGCGTGGTTATTTTTCTACTATTAATTAAGCTTTATAGAATAATTAGTAGGAACGAGCTACAAAGACTCTATGCTTAGCTGGTTTACCACAGCAAACGCAGTTGCCGTCTACTTCACGATTGTTTAAACATCTGATAGTAGCACCGACTTCGGCTTTGAATCTGTCTTCACATGCTTGGTCGCCGCACCAGCAAAGGTCAGCCATTCCGTGTTTATTTTTAATTACATCTTCAAATTCTTCAAAGCTGTTTGCTCTGAAAGTCTTGGTATCAAGAATTTCTTTTGCCTGTTTGAACAAGCCTTCTTGAATTTCTTCCATAAGGCGTTTGGCAGTTGATTCCATTTCGGCTTCAGGAATGAACATCTTTTCGCCGGTATCACGTCTTACAAGGCAAACTTGGTTCTTTTCCATATCTTTAGCACCAATTTCGACTCTTAAAGGAACACCCTTCATTTCATATTCAGAGTATTTCCAACCAGGTCTATAGCCATCTCTATCGTCACATTCAACTCTTATTCCTGCATCGGCAAGACGCTTAGCAAGTTCTCTAGCTTTAGCATTTATTGTATCTGCGCCTGTCTTATTAACTATAGGAATTACAACAGCTTGAATTGGTGCAACTTTAGGTGGCAAACGTAAACCCTTATCGTCGCCGTGAACCATAATCAAAGCACCAATAATACGAGTAGAAATACCCCAAGAAGTGCTCCAAACGTGTTTGTGGGTTCCGTCTGAATCTAAGAACTGAACATCAAATGCTTTAGCAAAGTTCTGACCTAAGTCATGAGAAGTTCCAGACTGCAAAGCTTGACCATCTGGCATCAAAGCTTCGATAGTATAAGTATTCAAAGCACCGGCAAATTTTTCTTTTTGGCTTTTTTCACCTGTTACCAAAGGAATAGCCAAATCATTTTCTACAAAATCCTGATAGACTTTGAGCATAGTCATAACTTCTTCTTTAGCTTCTTCGTGAGTGCGATGAGCTGTGTGACCTTCTTGCCACAAAAATTCAGTTGTTCTTAAAAATGGTCTGGTAACCTTTTCCCAACGCATAACATTTGCCCATTGATTAATTTTAACAGGCAAATCACGATAGCTGTCTATCCACTTTGCATACATATAACCAATAATGGTTTCAGAAGTTGGTCTGATAGCAAGCTTTTCTTCTAATTCTTCTCCACCGCCGTGAGTAACCCAGGCTACTTCTGGAGCGAAACCTTCAACATGTTCGGCTTCTTTTGTGAAAAAGCTTTCAGGAATCAAAAGAGGAAAATAAGCATTAGTGTGGCCAAGTCTCTTAAATTCGTTATCAAGAATTCTTTGAATATTTTCCCAAATAGAGTAGCCATAAGGTCTAATAACCATACAGCCCTTTACTGGCGAATAATCAGCCATTTTGGCTTTTAAAACCACATCTGTATACCAGCGTGATATATCTTCAGATTTTGGTGTAACCGCTTCTTGAGATTTCTTAGAATTATTATTTTGATTATTGTTATTACTCATTTTTTGACTTATAACCTTTCTTTATTTTTGAGCTTCTTCAGCATTTGAATTGTCTAAGAGTTTCTGTTCTTTTTCTAACCTTTCAGCTAGTTTTTGATAAGTTAAATACTGTGATTCTAGTGTTTTAGGCTTAAAATCATCTTCTTCATCTTGGTATTTCTTCAAAGCTATTCTTCCAAGCTTCAATAGCAAATCATCACGTCTTTTAGAAAACAATTCTGTTTGAGACGCAGATTTTTTCTGTTCCTGTGTTTTTGGACTGAAAAAGCTTTTTAGTTGAGCGAAAAAGCCACCTTCTGAGCTTGATGATTTCTTTTCGTTTTGTTGTTCTGAATATTTTTGAATAAAATAATTCATTCGAAGTATTTCATTGCCAACAGATAGAAGATCTGTTGTTTCTATTTCACCACCTTGATATAAGTCATAAACTGTTCGACCTACATCTAAAACATGTTCGTCTATTTCTTTTCTTAAATCTGTAAGAGCAAAATTAATAGCTGTTTTATTAGAAAGACCGATTGCCTCTTCTTTACCTCTGCGGAAAAATCTTGTTACTGTTGAAGCTATATCACTACTTTCTTTTGGTGTGTCTGCCGCTTTCTCATTATTATCTGAAACAGAGGTTTCAGGATTATCATCTGTAACAATAGTAGTGTGAGGCGGTTCTTTCCCATATTTTTCTTCCATGAGCTTCAAAGCTTTTGTTGCAGATTCTTTAGATGCTTCATCTGCATTGATACTCATGCCTTTTAGAAAACTATATACAGTAGAATCACAGTAATTGGCTAATGCAATAACCGCTTTTGTCTTAGTGTCTGGACTACTCTTTCTAGCTGCATCCATTAACATTTTTATTGCTTCAGATGCTTGTATGTGGGAAAGAGCATAAATAGCACTTCCTTTCATCCATTCTTCAGGAGAATCAAGCATTTTCTTTAACTCTGTGAATACTTTTTCTTCTCCAAATGATTGTAAAGCTTTGGCTGCACCAGCTCTTATACGATTATCATGGTCTGATAATGCTGAGAATAAACTTGGAATAGCTTCTTCAGCTTTAAGATATTCTATGGCTTCAATAGTATTAGAACGAACTCTGTTGTCTAAATCAGATAAAAATTTACTAAGAATAGAAGCTTCCTCTTTATCAAGGAAGTATTTTAAACAGCTAATAAGGCTTGCTTTAACGAAAGGATGATCTTCTGTTTCAAGCATTTCGAGCAATTTGGTTTTATATGTTGCAATTACATCTTTTTCGTTTTTTTGAGCCTTGGTTTTTATATCCATAACGGCTGAAAGCCTGGTTCTGAAATTAGGCGAAATAAGACGGTCTGCAATAGGAATGGTTGCTCCTTCGGTTGAATTAACCATTAGCTTTTCGGCCACACTTATTTTGTCTAAGGCTTTTCTAGCAAAGAACCTGACAGAAATGTTTTCGTCTTGGGTTGCCTTTATAAGGTTGGAAACTACTTCATTCCTGGTTTCTTCTTCAGGAAAATCTAATTTCATCAGTGTCATTGCTGATAAAGTTCTTAAATCATCGTCTGTATTGTGTAAATCTTTTAAAAGTCGTTTTATTTTTACATCCATTGATTTAGTCCTTATGTTCTACCATTATTGGATTATACAAAGTTGATCTGTTTCTACCATTTTCTTTTGAATAGTATAAAGCTGTATCTGATTTTTTGATAAGTTCTGCTTTTGATGAGGCATTATCTGGATAACAGGCTGCTCCAACCGATACTGTTATTGGAACATGAACTCCATTAATTCTGAAGTCATAAGCTTCAATCGCCTTTCTTATACGTTCTGCAGGAACTAAAGAACCTGCACCTGCTTTTTCAGGACATATAACAACAAATTCTTCACCGCCATACCTTGCTGCTATGTCTATTTCTCTAATGCTCTTTTCTATAAGTCGTGCAACTGTCTTAAGAACTCTGTCGCCTTCTGGATGACCATATGTGTCGTTAAAATGCTTAAAGTGGTCAACGTCTAGAATCAATAATGAAATATGGTCTTCGTGACGGTCTGCTCTTAATAGTTCTTCGTCTAATCTTTGCTGGAAATATCTATGGTTATAGAGCTTTGTCATTTCATCAGTAACGGCATAGCGATAAAGTCTTGCATTGTCTATTGCAATTGCAACTTGATTTGCTAAGTTGACAAAAAGTTCGAAGTCACTATCTGAAAAGCTACCTGGAGTTGATTTTGAAACATTTAATGCACCCATTATTTTATCTTTAGAAATTAGTGGGGCACACATTAATGTTCCTGCCTTTATATTTGTTTTCTTTATAGATTGGAATTCTTGGTCTTTTTCTACATCTTTAACAAAAAGGAACCTTCTGTTTTTTACTGCCCAACCTGCAACAGAATCTCCTACTTCTAATCGTGTATCTCTGGTTATTTCTTCGCTTAAACCTATGGCTACACCTATAGTCATTGTTTTTTCTGCATCATCAATAAGCATTAATGAGCCTTTTTCGGCTTTAAGGAATTTGGCAACCATATCTAGAATCATATTTTGGAGTTTAACAAAATTCAATTCAGAAGTAACTGCTTTACCAACATCATACAAAGTTGAAAGCTGGAAAATCTTGCTGTCTAGCTCTGCTTTAGTGTTCTTAATGTTAATACGCATTTCATCAAATATTTGAGTTAGTTCACCAATTTCATCTGATGATGTTGGTTTCATTTCTTTTTCATAATTACCCTGGCTGATATTTGAAGCACCTTCAACTAATTTGCCTATGGGAACAGTAAAACCACGTGCTAAAAATATAGCAATAATAATTGAAACCAAAGCAGTCAAACCAAATATGCTTAGCATTCGTTCCCTGAATTTGTAAGCAGCAGCAAAAGCTATTCTTTCAGGAACCTGTAATACTATTGTCCAATTTGGAGCTTGATAAAAGTCGAATTTTTTTAAAGAAACAGCAGTTAATAAATAAGGCTCACCATTAATGGTTTTTAGATTGGTTATATCTGAATCTACAACTTCAGAAAGAGCTACATCTGATACCCCAGCATTTTCATCAGATCTAGCGATAACCGCTCCAACCTCATCAAATACCAAACCTTGAGATTTAGAATTTTTTAAAGCTTCTTTCAATAAAGCATTTATGCTTGAAAGATTTACTTCCGAAATCAAAACCCCATTAATTCCAAGGTTAGGAGAACGAATAATTGTTTCAAAAGTCATGGTTGGAGGACCATCAAAAGAAGTTCGGACTTCAGAAAGAGACCCTTGGTAACTTCTTTTAACCGCTCTTGAAAAGAGCCAATCTTCAGGTAAAGTAACGCTTGGATCGGTAGAAGCCAAAACTTTTCTGTCGCTGTCTATTAAATACATCAGTTTAAACAAAGATAAATGTCTCATTAAAGAGTTGAAAAATTCTTTAGATGATTCAGGATTTAAAGCTTGAATAAACTTTAATTCACAAATAGAACTTAGTAGTTTTCTGGTATATTCAAGATTTTCATAAATTCCTCTAGCTAAGGTATTGGAAAGTTCTATATGGCTAGCTGTAACTTCTCTGGTTATTATTTCCTTTTGTGCATTATAAGACCAAAAGCCTACTAAGCCTAATGGAATAAGAGTTACACAAAGAATAATTATTGTGAGTTTTGTTCTTATTCCTGTAAAATATTTTATTTTAGTTTTATTGTTTAAGCCAGGCATCAGCTTTTCTGGCCTCCATTTTGTAAGTTTCTTTTTATGCTTTCAATATTTTCTTCAACAAGAGGGTAAAAAGCATCTAGTTTCTTGACTGCTTCAAATAATTCAAGAGCTTGACTGTATCTGCCAATATTTGAGGCTAATACACCCATTTGAAAATATGCTTCTTTTTCTTTTGGATAAAGCTCGATGACTTTTTCAAAAACACGTATTGCTTCATCATTTTTCCAAGTTCCAGCTAATGCTTGAGCTTTTACTAATAATGCATTTTTATCGTCAGGAATAACTCTTAAAATATTTTCTGCTAAATTTAAGGCTAGGTCAAATTTTTCTTCAATTAAGGCAGAAAGAGCTTTTTCTATGTCGCTATCATCTTCTGTGCTTAAGCTTTTTACATTTTGTTGTTTTTCTTCTTCTATTTTTGCAAGAAACTCTTGTTCTTCACAACGAAAAACTTCTTTTTCTACAACTTCTGAATAAGTGCTATCTAAGTCTTTCAGGATATTAAAGTGCATTTTGGCTTGAACAAAATCTCGTTCGTCTCTATAAATGACACCTAAGTTTTGATGAGCCATAACATGACCTGGATCATACTCTAAAACCTTTTTATAGAAAGGAATTGCTTGCTTTGTTTTTCCTAATCGAGAGAGACCCACTGCAATATTAAAAATTGAATCAACATCATCTGGTTTATTTTTAATAACTTCTTCCCATTGTTGAATAGCTTGAAGGATTTTCCCTTCTTTCATAAAAATAATGCCTAGATTATAATGTGAAAAAGTGTGTCCTGGAAATACTTCTATAGCTTTTTTATAAGCATCAACGGCTCTAGGAATATCATTCATTCTATGCAAAAAAACACCTTTGGTTGAGTAATAATCTGGATTTTGTGGTGATTTTTGAATAGCATTATCTATCTGCTGTAGAGCTTTTTCGTAATTGCCTTGTTCAAAATAGTCTAAAGCAGACTCGTAGTGTCTTTGAGCGTAAGTTTCTTTTATGTTAGCCATAACTTTATCCTAATCAATTTCAATTATAGCTTAAATAGAAAAAAAAAGCTTTATTTTTTTACATTGAATCTTAAGTTAAATTAAGTTAATATTTATTTCTATGGAAAACATAAAACAAACTAAATCAATTAAATCAGTAATATTAGATTTTATCTCGCTTTTTTGCGATGTTATCTTATTTTCATCTGCCGTAAATTGTCTATTTCAGTCTTTATCTTATGCTAAAACTTTTGATATAGTTTTGTTTATCGTGAGTCTTGTTTTGGGGTTTATTGTTTATTACTTATCTTTAAACCCTAAAAAAAATCCTAGAGTGGAAATGCGTTTGGCTATTGCCGTTGGTGCTGTCATTATCTGGGCAGTATTGATTCCTGTTTTATATCAGCAACTCCACTAATTTCTTTCAATTTTTATTTTAACTTTTAGCTTTCCTCTTTCAACTTTCAACTCTCAGCTTTTAGTTTTCAGTTTTCTACATCTGTATTTCATTAGTGTTATGTATTGTAAATCTAGAAACTAAAAGATGTAATTCATCTGCTAAAGCTGCAAGATCTTCGGTTGCACCAGAAATTTGTGAAACAGTAGTTGTCTGTTGTTCAACAGAGGTGGCAACGATTCCAAGACGTTCTGTAGTGTTTTTCGTAAGCTTTGTAATATCTTCAATTGTTTTTGCCATAACAAGAGAATCTTCTGATTGTTCAGATGAAATTGAGCTAATTTCTGTAATCTTCTTGTTAACGTTATTTACATTATCAATAATTTTGTCTAGACTTATAGAAACTTCTCTAATGATACGTATACCTTCATCAACACGACCACGACCCAATGTCATAGAGTCTGCTGCATTTTGAGTTTTTGTTAAAATGTTTTCGATTCTTGTTCCTATAGCTTCAGCGGCATCAGCGGATTCTTCAGCGAGCTTTCTTACTTCTTCAGCAACTACTGTAAACCCTTTACCTTGTTCCCCGGCTCTTGCTGCTTCAATTGCTGCATTTAGAGCTAACAAGTTTGTCTGGCTTGCTATTGCCGTAATAGTGTTAACTATTTCATTAATTTGTAATGATGCAGAGTTTAGATCTAGAATAACTTGAGTTGCTATATCAACAGATTCCTTAATCTTTCCAATCATATCAACAGATTTCTTAACTGTTCTTCCACCACTATCTGCAACCTGAGTAGTTGTTAAAACAGCTTCAACGGCTGTTGCTGCAAGAGAAGCAACTTTTTGAGCTGATTCAGAAAAGCTTTCTACTGAATCTGTTGTTTTTTCAAGATTATCAGATATTTCTACAGAAGATTTATTAATATCGTTTACGTTCTTTGAAATATCTAAGAGGTTTGCAGCAGATTCAACAGATGCGGAACTTAGTTGTTGTGAATTTGTAGCTAAATTATCACTTGTTTCAAGAACTTTAGAAATCATATCACAGATACAGATTAGCATCTGGTTAAAACTTTCACCAACATTCTTAAATTCATCTTTTCTTCTGTTTACATTCAAACGAACATTAAGAACACCTTTTTCAGCTTCTGCCATAGCTATGACTAGTTTGGCAAGAGGAGAGGATATTCCTTTTGATAGAGAAAGTATAAAATAAACACAAATAAATAAAAATACTCCGACAGAAACATATGACAGACTATTTACGAAGTTAAATATTTGATTAACTTCAATCTGCATATTATTTTTTGAAAAAGTAGTCAAATCAACACAGAGAGTCTGACATTGATTGTTAAGGCTGAAACCTTTTTCATTTAGTTCATTAATTAAATCTTGTTTTGATTTATCTTTTATTGATTCATCTTTATTAATTATACTATCTCCAAAATCAACCAATTCCCATCTTAATCTGTCAATGTCTTTACTTCTACTATTTTTGTAATTCTTGATACCATCTAAGCTTTTGGTTAAAGATTCAATAGTTTCGTCAATTTGAGCCTTTGAATTATCCAGGCTATTTACTAGTTCATCTAGGTTTGCCCCTGAGTCAGCAGAATTAATATAATTTATTAATAAACCTGTAATCTGATAAACATTAACAACTATATCTTGTGAATATTTCATAGAATCAGTTATATTGCCTTTTAGCAGGTCTATTCTATTTCTTAATTTATACATATTGTAATAGAACAAACCTATAGAAATACTAACTAATACTAGGATTACAAGAAAAGTTGATGCAAGTTTAAATTTTATAGAAAAAACATTCATTTAAGCTACAACCCCATTTTCCTGACTGATACGCCTGGTAATGAAAAATACTGAGGCATAAATATTTCTTGGAAACGTCTTAAAGCAAAATCATCTGTCATTCCAGCTAGATAATCAACTAAAGTTCTGTTAAAACTTTGGTCTTCTGGAAGTTTATGCTTAATGTTCTTTAATAAATCATCAGGATGCTTATTATACCATTCTGCTATTTCTCTAAGTAAATTTTTTGCTTTTTGAACTGAAATGTTAATTTCGGGTCTGGTATAAACATCTTTATATAAAAACTGTTTTAATTCTTCTGTTGCTTGTTCTATTTCTGGACTCATCCTAATCAAATCACTATCATAAGAGTTTGAAATTATATCTCTAACCATTGTGTGAATACGAACAGAATGTCGATTTCCTAAAAGTTTTAAGGGCTCTTTCGGCAATTCTTCAGGGGTTATGACTGCTGCTCTTATGGCATCATCTATGTCGTGATTCAAATAAGCTACTAAATCTGCAATTCTGACAACCTGGGCTTCAACTGTTAAGGGTTTAGATTCTTCTGAAAATGTTGCAGAACCTGATTTCCCTTTGCTGTGTTTTAAAATACCGTCTATAACTTCTTTTGTTAAATTTAAACCTTCACCATCTTTTTCAAGACGAGTTACAACTCTGACGGAATGAGTTGCATGATGAAATCCTGTTTCGCTAATTTCATTTAATACAGCTTCACCGCTATGACCAAATGGGGTATGACCTAAGTCATGCCCCAAGGCAATAGCTTCTGTAAGGTCTTCATTTAGACCCAAACATCTTGAAATACATCTAGCTGTGCAGACTACTTCTAAGGTGTGAGTTAATCTTGTTCTGAAATGATCATTAGTTGGTGACAAAAAAACCTGAGTTTTATGTTTTAACCTTCTAAAAGATTCACAATGAACAATTCTATCAACGTCACGTTGAAAACAGGTTCTGATGAAGCAGTCTTTTTCTGGAAATTCGCGACCCCTGCTGTTTTTTGACAAACAAGCATGTTTAGAAAGGGCCGCGGCTTCGTTTTCTTCAAAAGCCAGCCGCAAAGTTGCGTTACTGGTTATTCCAATCATTTATTTTCTCAAGAACGAACGATGTCAAGAATGAGTTTACGAGCTTCTACTTTTTCAGGAACGATATTAATAGCTGCTCTTAAGCGTTCCATAGCTTTTTCGTTGTCTTTTCTTTCTGGATTTACATAAAGTTCAGCGATAACATCGCCAACCTTAACCTGATCGCCAACGTGTTTAACAAGTTTTAGACCAACAGCCATATCGATCTTGTCTTCTTTTGTTTCACGACCAGCACCAAGCATCATTGCAGAAAGACCAACTTCTTCGCACTGAATCTGGCTGATATAACCTGCTTTATCTGCCTTCAATTCAACAGTCTTAGCAGCATGTGGCAATTTAGAATAATCTTTTATCATAGAAGAATCGCCACCTTGGAATTCAACCATTTCAATTAGTTTTTCGAATGCTTTACCATTCTTCAAAACTTCAATTACTTTGTTAACAGCTTCTTCTTTTGTAAGTTTTGGATTTTCAAGCATTAAAGCTTCAGAACAGAGTTCTTTAATCAAGTTAGTAAAGCTTTCTGGACCTCTGTAATGTAATGTGTCGATTGCTTCTATAATTTCGCAAGCATTACCAACCATTTCGCCCAAAGGTTCATCCATATTGGTAAGAACTGCGGCAACTTTTCTGCCAGCTTGAGCACCAATCTTAACCATAAGAGAAGCAAGCTTTCTTGCATCTTCTACAGTTTTCATGAAAGCACCGGAACCGACTTTAACGTCTAATACCAAACCTTTATTGCAAACAGCTAGTTTCTTAGACATAATAGAGGCTGCAATCAAAGGAATTGAATCTACAGTTGCGGTAACATCACGCAAAGCATACATCTTTTTGTCGGCTGGAACAAGATTTCCGCTCTGACCAACAATAGCAAGACCAACTTTGTTAACTGCTTCAATAAATTTTTCGGAAGAAAGTTCAGTTGAGAACCCCTTAATAGCTTCAAGTTTGTCAATGGTTCCACCAGTGTGACCTAAGCCACGACCTGACATTTTAGCAACCTTCAAACCTAAGCAGGCAAGAACTGGACCTAAAACCAGACTGGTCTTATCACCAACTCCACCAGTAGAGTGTTTGTCGATGGTAAAGCCTTTAATGCCTTTAAGATCGATAATATCACCGCTTGTTCTCATTACTTCAGTAAGCCAGTAGGTTTCTTCTTCGTCCATACCTTTTAAGAATACTGCCATACAAAAAGCAGACATCTGATAATCAGGAACAGAACCGTCTACATAACCTTTGACTAGTTCGGTAATTTCAGCCTGGGTAAGCTTGTGTCCATCACGTTTTTTTCTGATAATGTCGTAAGTTCTCATTAAATTCTCTTTCCTTCCTTTTATTTTTTTACTATAAGACCATAAATTGAGTTATAAGACCAAAGATTGAGATTCAAGAATTCTTGAAACCTGTATCTGGTAACTTGTAACTTAATTAGCGTTTGATTCTAAGTAATCTAATATGATTACAGAGATAACATCTTTCGAAATAATAGCAGTAAGCACATCTTCTTTGGTATTCTGTATTATCGATTTTCATAGAATCGAAAGTCATACCTGTCATATTCCACTTGCCAAAATAGTCAGTACCAAAGCATTTTGGTAAATCAGGTGGTTGTTGTTTATTTGTTGCGACAGGTGATGCAGGGGTTGTTGTGCTAGACGGTCTTACGCCAGCTCCAATTATTGGTTTGTGTAAATCCATTTGCTTTACTCCAATAAAATTTCAAATTAAGATTATTTATAATACCACATTGGTGCAAAGTTGCAACAATATATTTTACAGCGAGTGGCAATCTATAAATTTTAATAGCAAATGCAAACTTTTATTGTTGTTAATCTATATTTGGTTATTTATTAGATTTGTGCCACAATCTAATGGCTTTTTCTAATCTTAAAAGACCTTCTTCTAAAAGTTTTCTTGGACAGGCAGGATTTAAACGAAGGAAATATTGCCCGTTTCCACCATATTGAACTCCATTGGCTAGTAACAATTTTGTCTTTTTAAAAATAAAATCATTCAATTCTTTACTGTTATTAGTGATTTTTGAACAGTCTATCCATAAAAGATAAGTTGCTTCTGATGGAATTACAGATAATTCAGGAATTTTACTGGATATAAATTCTCTAACTCTGTCTTTATTTGATTTTATGTATTCTCTTAAAGAGTCAAGCCAGGCTCCACCTTTATTGAATGCGGCTATAGGAGCTTCTACAGCAAAAACATTAGGTTCTGCGACTTCGTCTGTGTTTAGTGCTCTCCAGATTTTGTGTCTTAATAATTTATTAGGAACCATTACTGCGGCTGTTTGTAACCCAGCAATGTTAAAGGTTTTGGTGGGAGCAATACAGGTGATGCTAATTTCAGAACAGGTATCAGATACCGAAGCAAAGGGGATATATTTTTTGCCTGGGTCTGTTAAATCACAATGTATTTCGTCAGAAATAACATTAACATTATATTTTTTACAAAGATTGCCAATTTTAGATAGAGTCTTTTTATCCCATATTTTACCTATTGGATTATGAGGATTACAAAGAATCATCAAGGTTGTTTGTGGGTCAGAAAGTTTCTTTTCTAAATCTTCCCAATCTATGGAATATTTTCCCTTTGAATAGGCTAGGGGAGATTCTAATATTTTTCTGCCATTGTTACTTATTGAATTGTAAAAAACATTGTAAACAGGTGTTTGTATTAATACGTTTTCTGCTGGAGTAGTTAGTTTTCTAACAGCAGTTGAAATTGCCGGAACTACTCCTGTGCAGAAAATTAGAGAATCTTTTTCTATTTTAAGATTATGACGTTTTTTCCACCAATTTTGATAGGCTTTATACCAATCGTCGGGGATGTAGGTATAACCAAATATTCCATTATTTAATCTTTTTTGTATGGCTTCTATTATTTCAGGAGCTGTTTGAAAATCCATATCAGCAACCCACATGGGCAGCTCGTCTTTTTCTCCCCACCATTTAATAGAATAGGTTGAACTTCTGTCTATAACCTTATCAAAATTGTATTTTTTATTCATTTTTATTAGCCTTTAACTATAATTTGTGTTTGGCTTGGATCAACTTTATCGTGTTCTATAATTAATTCCTTAATTCTTTCTGCTTTAATTGTTCCACCAGTAGGATTAAGAACGCTTTCAATATCGGTAGATATATCTGCATCAACAGTTGAATATTCAAAAGCTAAGGTAGTATTGAGAAGACGGCAGTTTTTCATAACAAGATTTTGTATGTAACAAAGACCCTGAAGACTTTCAATTGTACAATTTATAAAGGTTAGATTTTTAGAATTCCAACCAAGATATTCACCTAATATATAAGAATCTTGTACAATTACGTTATCTGTATTCCAAAAAGCATCTTTAGACAAAAGACGACTATTTTTTATTAATAAATATTTTGCTCCATCAAAGGGATAATTGCCATCAAGTGAAAGATTTTCAATTTCACCATCTGTGCAATTCATACCAAAGTAATCGCCCTTTGCTTGAACATTATTAATCTTGAAATTTTTACATTGCCATAACGTTTCATTCGCATTGGGAAGAAATGTATTTGATATTTCCAGATTTTCGCAACGTCTGAAGGTTTTAGGAGCTTCTATAATACAATTAGAAACTTTTACATCATTACTGTACCAGACTCCAGCGCGAGCAGTATCTAACCAGTTGGTTTTATCTACATTTACATTTTTACAATACCAAAGAGGGTATTTCCATTTAAAAGTTGATTTAATGATTTCAATGTTTTGACTTTCTTTCAGAGGTGATTCACCTTTGTCAAAAATTGATTCTACTACTTTTAAGTCTCTTGAATTAAAAAGGGCTCTTTCACTTGTTAGTATTTGCTGCTCAATTTCTTTTTCTATGTCTTTTTCCATTTATATTATCCCCCTCTTAAATTTTTATTATTTATACTAACACATTTATTGATTAACAAATAAATATTATTTTTTACCTTTACCCTGCTTTTCCAAAATCTTGACCTTTCCTTGTTGAGGTGGCATAATAGCCATGTTTTAAAAAATATAAAAGAGTCTTTTGGAACATGAATATTCTTATAACAGGTGCTTATGGCTTTTTAGGTAAAAATCTTACTGCTGCTCTTAAAAATGTTATGGAGAACAAGGATAAAGTTCACGATGAGCTAAGCATAGGTGATATCTATCTATATGATGTTAATAGCTCTGACGCTCTTTTAGAAGAGGCCTGCCAAAGGGTTGATTTTGTTTTTAATCTTGCCGGAGTTAATAGACCTCAAAACAATGAAGAGTTTATGAAAGGCAATTGCGATTTTGCAGCGCGTTTGCTTAATACTTTAAAAAAATACAACAACAAGTGCCCAGTTATGCTTTCTAGTTCTATTCAAGCTTGCCTCGAAGGTCGTTATGAAGGTAGCGAATACGGAAAAAGTAAAAAAGCAGGAGAAAAAGTTTTCTTTGACTATTCAGAACAAACAGGTGCAAAAGTTCTAGTTTATCGTTTTAACAATCTTTTTGGCAAATGGGGAAAACCAAATTACAACTCTGTAGTAGCAACATTCTGTCATAACATAGCTAATGACCTACCTATCACAATTAATGACCCCAATACAGAACTTGAACTTACTTATGTGGACGATTTAATAGATGAGATGTTTGCCGCTTTAAAAGGTCAGGAACATAGGTGTAATTTTAAAGGCATTGAGCCAATCGCTGAAACAAATGGTAAATATTGCTATGTGCCTGTATCTCATAAGGTTACTCTAGGTAAAATTGCTGATTTGATATACCGTTTTAAGAAGCAGCCGGAAACTTTAGAGGTTCCGGAAATTCCGTCAGATTCTTTTGAAAAGAAACTATATTCAACATACTTAGCATATTTACCTAAAGATAAAGTAAAATTCCCTTTAAAAATGCATGTTGATGAAAGAGGCAGTTTTACTGAGTTGTTTCGTTCATCTAAAAGCGGTCAGGTATCAATTAATATTTCAAAACCTGGGGTTATAAAAGGTCAGCACTGGCATAATTCAAAATGTGAATTTTTTGTTGTTGTGTCAGGTCACGGTCTTATTCAAATGAGAAAAATTGATTCTGACGAAATTATAAATATTGAAGTAAGCGGCGAAAAAATTGAAGCCGTATGTATGTTACCTGGTTATACTCATAATATAATAAATTTGTCTGAAACCGAAGATTTAATAACGGTAATGTGGGCAAATGAAGGTTTTGAACCAACAAAACCGGATACTTTCAGAGAAGAAGTAGATTCCCATTTTAAAAAGTAAACACAAAAAAATCTCTCGCAAAAGCGAGAGATTTTTTTGTGTTTACTTTAATTATTTAATTTAGAAGTTTGCGTTATGAAGACTCTTGATGATAGAAGTTAGATTCTTTGCATCACTAGCAGCTTTTTTATATGGAGCTATATATTTTTCAATTATATTGTTTCTATCTCTAACAAGTTTGTCTTTTTCTTCTTTTGCTTCTCTAACTCTATTTTCGTAAGGTCTCAAATAATCATGAATGATTCTTGGTTTTTCACGTCTTACTCTGTCGATTTCTCTTCTAGCATTTTCAACAGAACGTCTTGCAGAGTCTTTCTGTTGTGGAGTAGCTTGAGGATCACTTTCAACTTTTCTTAAATGGTCTTCTGCTCGCTTTAATGCCATATCTGCATTTCTGACAACATCCATATAATGTCTTTCAGAATCGCCAATAGCTCTTCTTAAACGACGTTCTGCTTCATCTATTTCGTTTTCAGCATTTCTCAATTTATCTTGATAATTGCGTTCTGCTGCTTCTTTTTGGCGGTTGAGTATTTCTAATGCTTCTGTATATTTGGTTTGATAAGCATTAACTATTTTCATACTAACTGTTGAAGCGGCTTCGTTATTTTCTTGGCAACGTAATTCTACAGCCTTTTTATAGTCTGCAGTGGCTGTATTTGTGTTGTTTTTGTAGTTAGCAAAAGCTTTCTGGATATAAATATCTGAAAGTCTAACGTAATAATCAGGATAATCAGACAAAATATTGGAATATTTATATTCTTCAATTAACTTAAGAGCAGTCTTTTCGGCTCCATTGCTCTGGAATGGTTCCAAAATTTCGAACAGCCAGTGTATTGCCTGTTTGGGACAATTATCCAAATGATAGCAGTCAACAACTTCGAGAAGATTTGCATCTGTTCTAGTCATATCTAACAACCATTTAATTGCTTGCTGATAGTCTTTCTTAGATTTATAACAAGCTGCAATTCTTGCTCGAACAGTATCTGTTCTGTTACTAACCTTTAAATAATATTCTATTGCTTTATCATAATTGCCTTTGGCTTCAAATGTCTTGGCAACTTCAAAAACCATAGATTGAATTTCGGTTGAAATCTTGTTCATATCAGTAGAAAGCTTGTTTACTTCAGATTCCTGTTTTTCAATTTCAGCATCTAAAGCTTTCTTTTTGCTTCCTTTGAACCAACCGCTTATTCCGTCATATTGAGAGCGTTCTTTCTGCAAATCATCCAAACGAAGCTCTGGAGTGAACATTTGATTTTCAATAAAAATCAACTTCTTTTCTAAATTTTCAATATCTGATTCATTTGCAGCAAAACCACAGGTAGAAGCAGCTAATGTAAGAACCAAAGCAGTCTTTATAATGTTATTTGATTTCATTTTCTTTCTCCTTTGTCCTTATTTAGCATCTATATAGACATCGCCTAATTCAAGCTTGTTATGGTAAATAGAATCAGCTTCGGTCATATCGCCTGCAAAGACCCAAACTTCAACTTTAACGTTCTTGAATAGTAGTTTTTTAATACCAGCAACTGTTTCGGAAGAACCAATTGTAGCGAGTTCGTCATAATTATTTTCTGCAAAGAAAGCGATAGGATCGTGTTCTATTCTAGTTTTATACCAGGAAAGTTCACCCATTACATCTTTGTTGCTGCGTTTTGGACCAAGATAGAAAGTGTAATTTTTCTTTCCACCCCAGAAACCGCCTGTAGTTACTTTAACTGCGGCTTTAAGGTCTGAATTTACTACGCTACCATCGAAATGCCCTAACAAAGCATCTATAACATACTTTTTACCAGTAAAGTAGTAACAACATCTATCACCTTTTTTATTTTCATTTACATATGAAGAAATGATTTTACAACCGTGTCTTTTTAAAATCTTATTTAAGTTAATTACACGTCTGTTTGTGCCAGTATCTTCGAAACAAACAATTGCTTCAGCCATTGGAGTTTCAATCATTATTAAGCGTTTATGACGCTTTTTCATAAGATTTTCTGGAGCAGCAGGAGACTGAGCTACTGATTTTGTTATTTTATGATCTAGTTCTTTGCTGATTTCTTTGTAGTCTACTGCTAAATAGTTTGCTTTGGTCTTAAGCATTTTACAAACTTGTTTTGCAACATATTTGTTTAAATCAGCTTTTTTTGAAAAGGCAATTATTTGATTATAAGCATCTGAAAAATCTTCTTCTGTTTCTAGAGTAGAAAGCATTTTTTCTATAGCTTTTTCGTTTTCTTCAGACTTAGTTAAAGCTAAATCAAGAATCTTAGAGTCATTATTTTTATTTAATTCTTTCATACTATAATTGACACTAGAGATACTGTCTGCATAATCTTTAAGAGCTTTTTCAAATTTCTTACTATCAATTTTAGCTGCAAAACAACTGCTAGAAATTAACAATGCTACAGCTAAAACAAATATTTTTTTCAGCATATTTGATTCTCCATTTCTGAGCAAAATTCGAAGATGATTCTTTAATTATAATGAAAATGTACACACTTGGCAATGAATTAATTAGTTTTTCAACTCTTCAACTCTTCCAACTCTTTTATGATGGTTTGCATAAACTTTTCTTTATTAAAATATTTTTCATTGTATTCATAAGAGTTCTTTGAATATTTTTCCATAGATTGATTAGCCATTATTTTGGCATTTTGGGCTAATTGCTCTGAATCTTCTGCATCACCACATAAACCGCAATCAGCTTCTTTAACAACAAGCTGGGTTTCACCATCTATAGCTCCGAGAATTGGTTTGCCAGCAGCCATATAGCTTTGAACTTTTCCTGGTAATGTAAGTGAAATAACCGGGTTTTTCATCATTGTTACTACCATCGCATCAGCCATAGAATAATATTTTGGCATTTCTTCTAATGGTTTTCTGCCATGAAAAACAACATTATCTGCTTTTAAATCTGCTGCAAGTTTTTTTAGATTTTCTAGCTCGCTTCCATCACCTAACAAATGCCATCTGATTCGCTTATCATCTTTGGTAAGAACAGCAGCTTTTATAATTGTGTCAACTCTTTGAAAATTGCCTATATTACCAGCAAACATTAAATCGAATGTTTCATTGGGAATCTTTTTGCACTGTTCTGGAGAGAAAAGAGCTTCTGCATATTGAGGCAAATATTTCATTCCAGTTATTCCAAATTCATTTTCAAAATATGCTGGGAACGATCTGGATGTGCCAATTAATACATCTGCACTCTTATATAACTTTTCTGAAACACGATGAAAATATTTAAATACAGGGGTGTTTTCTTTTATTCCACCAACAATAAGGCTCATTGGCCATAAATCCATGGAGTAAAAGAGTATCTTTTTACCAAATCTCTTTTTGTATTCTGCACCTGCATAAGCTAGCATAATAGGTGAAAGCTGATTTACAAAAACTACATCAAATTCGTCTTTCATATTTCTAACATAGTTAACAGAAGAAAAAACGTAGCTATAATAGCTTAAAACTCTGCGTATTGCTCCTGTCTTTCTTGCTATAGTAAAACAACGGTGGACTTTGACGCCGTTAATAACTTCGTCTCTTGCTCTGCCGTCAGGATAACCATCATAAAAATCACCTTTGGGGCAGTTGGGAACTTCTGTAATTACAGTTACATCATGACCTCTGGCTACTAATTCTTCGCAAATATCCGTAATTCGAGCTGGTTCTGGATAATAATTTATAGTGACAACTAGTATTTTCATCTGTAATTACCTTTCTTTGATGGCTATTCTATTATATTTGCTAAAAGGTGTAAAGATGAAACATAAAAATATGGATTGCGTATTTTTAAAAAAATATGTATAATTGACAAACACAAATCAAGGTTAGGGAGTACATTTAAATGAAGTTTTCAAATAGACTAAAAGCTATATCTGCAAGTATTGCAGCACTATTCTCATTAACTCTTATAACTCCTGTTGTTGCAGATCCACCTGCAAAAGTATCAAACGGTGTAATGATGCAGGGTTTTGGCTGGGACAGCAAGGCTGGCGGCGATAAAGGTAACTGGTATCGCAACCTTGAAGGCAAAGCCGATGATATGAAAGCTATCGGTATTGATTTCCTTTGGTTCCCACCAGTATCTCGTTCTGTAAGCGATCAGGGTTATTTGCCTGGCGATTACTATGATTTAGGTACCGCTGGTAATACTACTTTTTACGGTGATGAAAATTCATTAAAATCTGCTCTTAAGACTTTGAATGAAAAAGGTATTGTTCCTGTAGCAGATATCGTTATTAACCACAGATGTGCAAGTCATCAAGACAAAAATGGTATTTGGAATATCTATAACTTTGCTTCTGGTAAAGCTAAATGGGAACAATGGGCTGTTTGTTCTGGCCAGTTTGGCGGACAAGGTAAACCAGATACTGGCGATGCTTTCCCACCAGCTCCAGATATTGACCATACTAATTCTCAAGTTCGTGAAGACATCATCGAATGGATGAATTGGATGAAGAAGCTTGGTTTCAAGGCTTGGAGATATGACTATGTTAAAGGTTATGCTCCTAAGTATAACGGGGAATATGACGCTGGCACTTCTCCATTATTCTCAGTCGGTGAACTTTGGACTAATATGGGCTTCAGCGGATGCAATTTGAATCCAGATCAGAATTTCCATAGACAACAACTTTGTGACTGGTTAGACAAAAACAAGAGCGAAGTTGCTTGTGTTTTCGACTTCACTACTAAAGGTATTCTTCAAGTTGCTGTTAAGGGTGAATATTGGAGATTAAAAGACTCTGAAGGTAAACCTACTGGTTTAATCGGTTGGTGGCCTGCAAGAGCCGTAACTTTCTTAGACAATCACGATACAGGTTCTAAACAGAATCACTGGCCATTCCCAAATAATGAAGTAATGCAGGGTTATGCTTATATCCTTACACATCCTGGTATTCCTTGTGTATTCTATGAACACGTATATGATTGGAAACTTAAAAATGAAATCAAGAAGCTAATCGACATTCGTAAAGCTAACAAGATTCATAGCACAAGCAAAGTTGAAATCATAAAAGCAGAAAATGGTATTTATGCTGCTGTTATTGATGGTAAAGTTGCTGTAAAACTTGGAAGCAAGGATTGGGCTCCAGAAGATGCAGCTTTCAAACTTGCTGCCAGCGGTAATAACTATGCAGTATGGGCAAAAGCAACAAAATCTTCTAGTAGCAGATCAGCTAGCGTAAAAAATACTTCTAGCAGATCAACTTCAACAAGAACTGCTTCTACCACCAAGAAGAAATCAACTACAACTCAAAAGAAGAATACTACAAAGAAGAATAATACTACTGCAAGAAGATAATTTCTAAGCATTAGATTTAACAAACACCCACCTAGAATATGATTCTAGGTGGGTGTTTTTCTTTTGTTAATTTAAATAAACTTTATTTGAAGTAATCAAAAAATTATTCCCCTTTATGAGAACTTGTCTGAAAACTTATTTTTTTAGCCTAAATTAGATTATGCTAATTGTCTACATATTTGTCATAATAAATATAGCGTATGGACTTTAGCCCTGAAAGCTATTCGATTATGACAATGTGCAGACAACAAAAATAGAAATACTAATTTTACAGTAAATATTCAGTTTTTAGACAAGCTCTACGAAAGGGTGTATTTTTAGAAAATGCTTTCTTCTATTGAGCAGACACTAATCATTGATTAAAGATTGAACCTTGTAAATATCCTTAAATAGGAAAGTACATTCGTTTAAAAATCTCATTTTTGTATCTATTTTCAAACGTGCATGAATAAAAAACATTAAGCTGTTTTCTTTGCCTTCAAAAAAACAATAATAATTATCAAATTCAATAAATTTTTGGCATATTTCGTATGTAAATATTGTTTTTAAGGCTTCTTCGTCATCTGAAGCAATAACATATTTTTCTGAAAAAGCTTCATTTATATCTGAAAAATCAATATCTTTGAATTTATAATCATTAACATACTCACATAAATTATATGGGTTAGTAATTCTATTATTATTTTGTTTTGGTTTCTGTTCTTGTTGTTTAAACAAATTTTTTTGACAAATGTAAAATTTTGGTAAATGTAATTCTTTGTTAATTAAAACGCAAAAAGTATTATAAACTGTTTGAGATGAAGCTACATCTAAGGCTGGTGGATTATAGGCGAAATCAGCTAAAGAAAAATCAAATCCATTATATATTCCTGACATATAATTAAAGATTTCTGAAAATTTATCACTTCTGGAAGAAATTAGTTTAAAATTATGTCCAAGAAAATCATTAGGTGCACTTTTTTGATATTTAATCTTTCGCATATCACAAAAATCTTTGACATTTTGGTTTTCTTGTTCTGAAATAATATAATTGTAATAAACTTTATAAAGAATAATACAGGGAATTACCAAACTGATTAAATTAAATACTAGATTATCTCTTGCAGCATCTAGAAAACAAGATGAAATCATGAGTAGAGCTAAAGGAAGACAAATAATTAAACAAGATTTTGTAAAACAGCCCTTTGAGTCCATAACCTTTCCAACATTTAATATATTATAATCAAATATAGCATATTTATTTAATTAAACACTATCATTAACTAATAATGATGCAAATTTCTAGTTTTTTGACAAGATCCCAAAGGATGTTACTCAGGGCAAACGCAAACTTTTTTAGCTAATAATCAGAGTTTTAAAGTAGCGTCCTTTATG